>NZ_SIXC01000005.1 GCF_004309735.1 Desulfovibrio legallii | reverse complement strand
CGAAACGTACACCCACTCATGGAAAAGGGCAGCCAACTTGCCCATATGGACGCATCACTACAATTATTCGCGTCCTCACACGGCTCTTGGCAGGAAACCTCCGGCTTCAAAATTGGAGCGAGGGTGAACAACGTATTGACACTCTACAGCTAGAGCAGTTTACGAATGAAATGAGTTAATTGCTCTGCAAGGATTTTCTTGAAAATCCTTGCCACGAAATGCTCGCTTACGGCAGGCTTTTGCCTGCCGTAAGCGAGCATTTCAAGTGTTAAATACTCTAGCTGCCGCGTATCCAGTAGGTTTCAAAGCCGTCTTCCAGCCAACCGTCCTGCACGTTGGCGCAGCCCGCCTGTTTGAACAGATCGCGGTATTCCTTGCGGGTGCGCCGCCAGCCCCAGAACTGCTGCCGCCGGATGCCCAGAAAATGCAGAGCCCCCCGGATGAAAATCTTGATGGCGTTGACAAAGCTGCCGATGAACGAATCCTCTTCCAGAAGCGAAGCGGAAAGCAGGATGATCTCCCCGCCGGGCAGCAGCTGGGCGCGCAGTTCACTCAGCAGATGAGCGAATTCCCGCGTGGGAATGCCGTAATCTACCGTGGAAAGATAGATCATGTCATAGCGCACGTCCGCGGGCAGACAGGCGGGCGGCAGGCCGATGTAGATACGCTCGTTGGGCACGCGCTGCCGCAGCCAGCGCATGCTCACGGTGCTGGGTTCGTTGACGTGCAGCTCCAGATCGGGCATCTCGTCCAGTAAAACGTTTTCCATATAGCCCACGCCGCTGCCGATGGAGAGCACGCGCACGGGCTCGGTGCGGCCCGCCGGCTCCTGAACCAGCTTGGCGCGCAACTGCCCCACCAACCAACGGGCGTCCTTACGCTTGTTTTCGCGCCACTGGGCGGGCAGATCGTCCCAATCCTTGTAACGGCGGAACAATTCTTCATAAAACACAGCGTAGAACTTGGGTTCGGCCAAGTGAAAAAAGGAGATATGCGAGAATGAGGTAAAGGGAATGCCTTGCCAACTTTCCTGATAAAAACGCCGCACTGTTGCGCCTCCCGGAAGCGGGCCCGCGCCGCGCGCCCTCGCTCCTGCTTGTTGCAGCATACGCCAAGACGGCCATGGGTGCAATCAACCAGGCCCAACGAAAAGGCCCCGACAGCCTTGGAGCGGTCGGGGCCGGGAAAGGGGTAAGCCGAAACTAGCCTTCGCTCAGGGGACGGAACATCTTTTTGCCCGCCCCGCACACGGGACAGCGCCAGTCGTCCGGCAGATCTTCAAACTTGGTTCCAGCGGGTATCTTGTGCCTGCGATCGCCGCGATCGGGATCATACACATAGCCGCAGTTGACCGTCTGACAGCGCCACATATCCTTGGTATCGGCCATAGCTTGCCTCACTTGCCGCTTTTTATTCCGCAGCGGCGGTTCCGGTCACAAAGCCCTTGGAAGACGTGCCGGTGCTGGAAGGCGTGCCGGCGATCTTGGCAAGGTACGTATCGCCCAGGCGCTCGATGTGGCCGGCGATGTTGTCATAGTAGGTCAGGTGGGCCTGCTCTTCGTCAATAATGCGCTCAAACAGCCGGGCGGAAACAATGTCGCCCTGCTCCTTACAGACCTGCAGAAACTGGCTGTACGCCTCAATGGTATGGTCTTCCTGGGCGCTGTCGGCCCGATAGATGGCGGGCACGTCCTGCCCGGTGGCCACCTTGCCGTCTTTCTGGGTGGTGGGCTCGCCGCCCAGCTCCTTGATGCGTTCGGCAAAGGCCTCGGCATGGCGCATTTCATCAATGGCGATGAGCTTCATGTTGGCGGCAAGTTCGCCGTAATCCATGTCGTCCAGGCTGTAGTGCTGGTTCATGTACTGGTGGATGGCGAAAAGCTCCATGGCCCGGGCCTTGTTGAGCACTTCAACGACTTTTTCTTTCCGGCTTTCCCTGCTTTCTGCCATGATCTTCTCCTTGGTGGTTATGGGGCGGGCTGCCTCATTCTGTACAACGGCACGCCTGAGTCAGACCGGACGCGCCGCCGGACAACGCCGCCGGGCGGCGCTGTCCACGAGGCCGCGCATGCCTTTTTGCATACCCTTGTCGGCGCAAAGACTCAAGCCGTGCGTCGGGCGTCGTCATCCCCCCGCTCCGCAGCGGCGTCAACAGCGCGCTGACGGGCGCAGGCCTCGCAAATGCCGTCGTACTCCACGCGCGAATTGAGAATGTGGGCAAAGCCCTCCACCCGCATGCCTTCCACCGAAGGTGCTGCGCTGGTTTCCATCACGTCGCCGATATGGCCGCAGAAAACGCAGCGCACATGCTGGTGCGGGGACATGTCGCCGTCAAAGCGTTTGATGCTGCCGGCGGTTTCCAGACGGCGGATCTCGCCGCTGTCTGCCAGAAAATCCAGATTGCGGTACACGGTACCCAGACTTATCCGCGGCAGACGCCGCCGGACAATGCTGTACAGCTCGTCCGCCGTAGGGTGAGTGGCGGTTTTGCGCAGCTCTTCCAGAATTACCGCCCGTTGCCGCGTCATTCGGGTTTGTACTTGGGCCATAGCTCTTCTCCACTGATTTGTAATAAACATTATCGTTACTACAGAATGTTTGTCAAGCCCCGGCTGCGGTAACGATTTTTTTTTGAAACTTTTTTACCGGCGCGGCAGGACAAGCTGCAGCTTTTGCACGCCCCCTGCGCCCCCGCGCCGTCCCGCCCGGAAACGGCGTCCTCACAGGGCTCCGGGGCATTGCACGTTGTAGTGCCCTGGCGGCTGCGTAAGCAGCCACCCGCCATGGTGGCGCAAGCGTAACTTCAGCCGGTGCGCTGCAGGAGCTTGGCCCGTTACGACAAAGGACGTTACGGGCAAAGACAACAGCGCCAGCTACGGATAAAGACAGCACCGCTGTGTAGTTGCACGCCCCTGCGCCGGAACGAACATGCCGTAACCTTTGAGGCTACCTATTCTCAAAAGTAATCGACGCTAGGCCCGACCGCCCTTTTCGACAAGGTTTTGCCCGGCGCGGGCCGCACCCCACAACCCACTGTTTTCATTCTCCATAAGACGCACTGGCACAGGCGCGAACAGCGCGCGCAGGGGATTGGCGCGCTGCAATTCTTCGCCGAATTGGGAGCAGGTCAGACACAGAGGGTTACGGGCGGCAATGCCGCCGCAGACCCACAGTCCCCCCAGACTCAAGGCCGCATACATCCAGTTGCGGCAAAACCGGGCCAGAAAACGGGCGTACCACTGCAAAGTGGTCGTTTCCGACTGCAATGCCCGCGCGCCCACCACCGGGGGGAACAAGTACTCGCCGCTGAGAAAAAAATGCAGCTGGCTGAGCCCCTGACCAGAAAGCACATCTTCGGCGCTGATCCAGCTCTGCCCCAGATCCCTTTGCAAAAATCGCTCAAAATCGTGCTCCGGACGTCCAGAAAAGGGGAAGGCCGCATGCCCCGCCTCCGAAGGTACGGGCAGCCAGCGCCGCCCTGTCCAGACCAGCAGCGCCGCGCCCAGCCCCGTACCTGCCCCCAGCACGGCCCGCGCGGCACGGCCTTCCGGCCCTGCGCCTTCCGCCAAGCGGTCTCCGGCCACCAGCCGGGCGTCTTCTCCTGCCGGGGTGAGGGTGGCCAGAGCCGCCGCGGCAAAATCATTGCACAACAGGCAGCGACGCAAGCCGAACCTTTGCCGCGCCACGGCCAAGTCCAATTGCAGGGACCCGTTGGTCAGCCTGCCCCGTTCGGCGGCCACCGGTCCCGCCAGGGCCAAGGCCAGCACATCCTGGGGACTGAGCTCCAGGTCCAGGCGGTGCTGCAAGGTCCGCAACACAGCTTCCGTATCCCGCAGACCGGACGAAGGCATCCAGGACACGCGCTCCAGGCGCAACTGGCCGTCCTCCACAAAAAAACAGCCGAATCGGGCGTTGGTGCCGCCGATGTCGGCCGCCAGGATGCGCTGTCCGGCCATCAGCGCCGCGGCCCCCCGGCATGGGATCCATCGTCGATTTTACGCACAATGCCGGTGGTGCTGCAGCCGGGCGTCAAAGCGGCCAGAAACACGCGGCCCCCGGCGGCCCGCACCACGTCGGCCCCCACCACGGCGGCTTCGGTATAGTCGCTGCCCTTGACCAGCACGTCGGGCCGGATGGCCGTAATGAGCTCCAGGGGCGTGTCCGCGTCAAACAGCACCACCGCCTCCACCCCGTACAGGGCGGCCAGCAGCTGCGCCCGACTGCGCTCGTCCTGAATGGGACGGCTGGGGCCCTTGAGCCGGCGTACCGAAGCGTCGCTGTTGAGCCCCACAATGAGGTGGTCGCCCTGAGCCGCGCTCTGCCGCAGCAGGGAAACATGCCCTGGATGCAGTAAATCGAAGCAGCCGTTGGTAAAGACAACGGTTTCGCTTTTGCGCCGCCAGTCCTCCACTTTTTCCAGTAAATCCGGCAGGGCGTAGAGTTTAGGATTTTCTGCATTTTCGCGCAGGGCGGCGCGCAGTTCAGCCAAGGTCACGGGGGCGGTGCCCATTTTGCCCACCACCACGCCCGCTGCCGTATTGGCCACGCGCACGCTCTCTTCCCAGGCGAGCCCCTTAGCCACGCAGGCCGCCAGCACCGCCGCCACCGTATCGCCCGCGCCCGAAACGTCCGCCACTTCCCTCGCCCGCGCCGCGCAGCGGCAGAGCAGCCCCTGCCCCGCGTACAGCTCCATGCCCTTGGCCCCACGGGTCAGCAGCACCCGTTCCAGCCCATAGTCCGCGCAAAGCCGGGCAGCCAGGGCCGCGCGTTGCGCCGCGTCCGGCTCCGCGCCGCCGTCCTCGCCCCCGGCGCGCACAAATTCCGCACTGTTGGGCGTAACGCACTGTGCGCCCCTGTAGCGCCCCCACTGCCCGCCCTTGGGGTCCGCCAGCACGGGTATCCCTCTGACGGCGGCCGCCGCCGTCACCGCCGCGCAAAGGCTTGCCCCTTCCGCGTCGGCCAGCAGCACGCCCTTGGCGTAATCTGAAAGCACCACGGCCCCGCAGCGGGGCAGCAGGTCCAGCACACGCCCCCGCAGCCGGGCCAGTTCGTCTGCCTGCGGAGGGGCGCAGACTTCTTCGTCCAGGCGCAGCATCTGCTGCCCCTGGGCCAGAATCCGCGTTTTGCAGGTGGTGCGCCGCGCCGCAGAGTAAATCAGGCAGTCGTCCAGCCCCTCGGCCGCCAGGGCCGTGCGCAGTTCTTCGCCATCCGCGTCCCGTCCGGCCAGGCCCACCAGATCCGCCACAACCCCCAGACGCGCCAGGTTGCGGGCCACGTTGGCCGCACCGCCGGGGGCGGACCAGCGCCGCCCCACAGCCACCACCGGCACCGGAGCTTCCGGCGAAATGCGCCGTGCGCCGCCGGAAACGTAGCGATCCAGCATCACATCGCCCACCACCAGAACGCGCACGCCGTTAAAATCCATACCTACCTCTACACTACAATTTCAGACAGCTTCTGCCGCACGCCACGCCGAAAAGGCTCCGACAAAGCATTGCCCCAGGGCCTTTCAGCGCTGAGAACAGCCATTCTCAACGTTTTTACTACGCTCACTTCGGTGTTGAACAGAACAAATACAGTACGCCTGCCGCCCCGCCGCAACGGGGATCTGTCTGTGCGGCCGCCAGAACAATTTCACAGTGCGCTTGCCCTGAAAAGTATCATTGGTCTGAAAAACGTCTTACCTCTGCACAGCGCAGGCAGATTTGAACAGCTGCACAAAACGGGCTTCCGTGGCCTCGCCGTCCAGCAGGGCCGGCAAGGCCTGCCGGGCCGCCCGCCCGAGCCGCCGCCGTTCTTCCTCCGAAGCGGCCAAGGTCTCCAGCGCCCCCGCCAGAGCCTCCACGTCTTCCTGAGGCGTCACCAGGCCGTTTTCTCCCTGCCGCACGGCCTCCAGTTGACCGGGCAGATCGCTGACCACCACGGCCAGGCCGCTGGCCAGGGCCTCTACCAGGGCCGAGGGCAGGCCGTCCACATCGCCCTGAGGCGTCCGGCGGCCAGGCGCCACAAAAATATCCGCCCTGCCGTAAACGTCGGGCATATTCTCGTGAGGCACACGGGGCACAAAGCGCACCCGGCCACGCAGACCCAGCCGCCGGGCCAGCCGACGCAGGGCCATGCGCTCCGGCCCCTGCCCCACCACTTCCAGCTGAAAGGGCACCTTGCGCTCCGCCAGCAGGGCGCAGGCCCGCAGCAGCACATCGTAGCCCTTGCGCCGGGCCAGGGTGCCCACGGCCAGCAGATTGACGTCCCTACGGCCCGCAACGGGCATATCCGCGTCGTCTTCCGGCGGGGTGAGGGTCAGAGGGTCACGCAGCACAATGGCCTTGCCTTCGGCTTCGGGCAGCAGCCCGATCAGAGCCGCGCGGGTGGCCTCGGTATCACAGCGTACAAAGGCCGCATCGTGCACCATGGCCGCCCAGTCGCTGCCGGGGGCGGCCAGATCCCGCGCCCGGACGGCAAAGGCAAAGGGCGCCCGCATGAGGCGCGCGGCTACCCAACTGGCAGTAGAAGGCCCACGGGCCTCAGCCGCGTAAAAAAACTGGATGCCGTCCTGCACGCCCCAGCGGGCCAGCAGGGCCCCGGCGCAAAAGGCCTGCAGCTGCGCCCACCAGCCGCGGCCGTCCCGGCCGGGCCGTTGTCGCCAAAGCTCCCAGACCTGTGCCGAGGTGTCGCGCATATGCCGCAGCATGCCCGCAAAGGCCCCAAGGCAGCGCAGCCGACCCATGCGGCGCACGGCCAGAGGCAGGGCGTAGCCTTCAGGACTGCTCAGAAAGCCGCTTTCGCTCAGGGCGTAGATGCGCGAGAGCAGACCGGCCGCGTGCAGACGATGGGCCGCGTACATGAGCCCTTGACCGGCGGCTTCGGGAAAGCGTGCGGCCACCAGCGCGCCGCGCACCACAGGCGCGGGGCCCTGCAGCAGATTGTGCGCGTCCTGAGGCGGCAGGGGCGGCGGTTCGTGGCGACGGCACTGCAGCACGCCGTCTTCAAGGGTGTAGATGCTGTCGCAGTACTCAGCCATCTTAGGGTCGTGGGTCACCATAACCAAGGCCACGCCGCCCGTGTGGCAGAGGTTGCGAAAATTTTCCATGATCAGACGGCTGGTTTTGGCGTCCAGCGCGCCCGTGGGCTCGTCGGCCAGGAGGATGCGCGGATTGTTGACCATAGCGCGGGCGATGGCCACGCGCTGCTGTTCACCGCCCGAAAGACGGTTGCTGCGGTAATGGACCCTGGCCGAGAGGCGCACCAGCTCCAGGGCGCGGATGACGCGTTCCCAGCGTTCCTGCGGCGGCACCTGCTCATAGATGAGGGGGAACTCCACATTCTCGAACACAGTGGAGTGGTCAAACAGGTTGCTGGCCTGCATGATGAAGCCCATGTTGCCGCGCCGGAAGGCTGCTGTCTGCTCCCGGTTGAAGGCCAGTACGTCGGCGCCGAGGATCTCCAGGCTGCCGGCGTCAGGCGCGTGGAGCATGCCCAGCACGTGCAGCATGGTGGATTTGCCACAGCCGGAAGGCCCCATGATGGCCACCATCTCGCCGGGCTCCACAGTGATGTTGACCCCGCGCAGCACCGGCGGAAAGCCTTCGTAGCGTTTATACAGGTTTTGGGCGACGATTACCGGTGGCATGCTCCAACCTTGTCCGCCATTGACGGTTCCGCACGGCCGTCCGCCATGCAAAACGCCTGCGGGCGCAACACGCAATTACTCAAACCGCAGGGCGGTGACCACATCCATGCGACTGGCCTGAACGGCCGGGTACAAACCGCCGGCCACGCCGAGGACCGCAGAAAACACAATGCTGCCCACACTGCTGACCAGCAGCAAGGGGTAGGAAATATCCGTGCCCAGACTCCACGAGCCGATTTTTACCAGCAACAGGCCGATGGCAATACCCAGTATGCCGCCGGCTACGGACTTGCACAAGGCTTCGGCCAGAAACTGGGCCAGGATGTCCGCATCCGAACCACCCATGGCTTTTTTGAGCCCCACTTCGCGCGTGCGGGCGCGCACGGCGGCAAACGTGCCGTACCAGATGCCGAAGCCTCCCAGCATGAGGGAAGCGGCGATGCCCAGCCAGAGCAGAGCCTCCACCCACATAAAGGTGGTCTTGATGCGCGAGAGCTGATCTTCCTGGGTGCGGATCACCAGATAGGGCGCATCCTGGTGCGCGCGCACCACTTCGGGAATGCGCCGGACCAGGGGAGGCACGTCCTCCCAGCCTACGGCCCGCACAAACAACCGCGTCACCTTGCCGCTGCCCCAGTTGCGGTCCATCATAGTGGTGTAGGGCAAAAAGCCGCCCTGCCCCCAACCGCCCAGCATGACGCCGCTGATCACGCCCACCACTTCAAAGACGTCCTGATCCAGAAACAACAACTTGCCCACGGCGTTGGCAGGTTCGCCGTAGAGATTGCGCGCGCCCTCGCGGCCCAGCAGGCACACCCTTCGGCGCGCCGTCACGTCCTGATCGTCCAGCAGCCGCCCGGCCACCAGATCCAGAGAGTAGACCTCGGCAAACTCCTGGTCCACGCCGATAAAGTCCAGGGCCAGGGTTCGTTCGCCTTCGCCGCGCAGGGTAAAGGCCCTGCCGTTGCGGATGTTCTGGCTTACCATGCCCACGCCGGGCAGGGCGCGCAGGGCCGCCACCGTATCGGGGTAAAATTCACGCTGGGGCTGGCCGGGATACTGCCGGTCATCCATATAGACCTGAATGACGTTGACCCCGCCCATGAGCACCATGTCCTGACCCACCTTGTAGCGGATCTCGCGCCCCAGCACGGCCAGCACGATAAAGGCCGTAATGCCCAGAGCAATGGAAAGCATCACCCCGAAGCCGCGCTGGCGCACAACCTGCCTAAGGCTCACGCGAAAAAGGTCAGACATGGCAATCATGCGTCAACCACCGTCATCACCGTCATAAAAAAACTCCGCACGCCCGCCGGGACGCGTCCGCGACAACCGACGACCGGTTCTACGGGCAGCCAAGGGGCGAACCATACACAGCGCCGGGTACCTGTGTCAAAGCCACTGATCATTAAGAACTTTTTTATCCATCCTCCCGCCCGCTACAGAGGCGCAAGCGCCGCCTGGCCCGTTATGACAAAAATGTTACGGGCAAGTGCCGGAGCGGACGTCTGCTTACACAACCGCCAGAGCATTGCAAAATTGCGATGCCCCCAACGTTGCGCATGCGCATTTGCAAAAATGCCAGGCCCTACTGGCGCGAAGTCTCGCGCACTACGCCGCCGCGCCCCACCACATAGCGAATGCCTCGCCAGGCGATGCCCGTGGCCCCCACGCTGGCCGCATAGACCCGCGCAAACAGGCAGACGGAACGGCCATAGGCCCACAACCAGCGCAGCAGGGACACGGGGCGGGGCAAAAGCGCCCGCCAGAGATACAGGGCCCCGGCCGTAGCCGCCAGCCAGAACAGGGTCAGCAGCACGCCCGCGCCGCCGCCCAGGTGCAAAAGCCAGCCCAACAAAGAAAGCGCCGCGCCAAGCACGGGCACCGCCGTCATAACGGCCAGCAGCCCCAGCAGCAGCCACTGCCCCGGCATACAGAACTTCAGAAACAGCACCTGCCGGTCCATCCATGCCCGCCAGACGTGCGGGGGGTGATTGGCGGCCTCAGTACGCAACAGCGCGCCGGGGCACAGCCGCACACCCGCGCCGCGCACCTGCAGCAGGGCGGTAAGAGAGCAATCGTCCACCACGGTTTCAGACCACAAAGAGCGCACGCCGTACTTCTTGAAGGCCGCGCGACTCATGCCCATGGCCCCGCCCCAGAGCTGGGTAAAGGCCCCCATGGCCTGCAGCAGACGCATGAGCATGACGCAGAAGGCATAGCCCAGGGTGGCCGTCTGGCTGTCGCCTGGGTCCACTTCGTGGTAGCCCGTGGTAAAGGCCGCCTCGCCCCTGACCAGCGGCCCGGCCAGCTGACGCGCAAGGTCCGGGGCCGCCTGGTGGGTGCTGTCGCAGAACAAATAGACTTCCGCTGCAGGGCCCACAGCGTCCACCCCGGCCAGCAGATTGTGGTTCTTCTGCCCGCAGCCCTGGGCCGGACCGGCCACCACATGCCGCGTGGCCGGAAAATCCTTGCACAGCCGCGTTACAAGCTCTGCGGCGGGTTCGCTTTCCGTGGCTGTCACCAGCACGGGCGCAAGTCCGGGGTAGTCCTGGGTCAGCAGGCTGCGCAGGGCGCCTTCCATCCGCGGGTCCGCGCCGGCCACGGGCACGATGAGGGCCGCGGCAGGCCATTGCGCGTCGGGCATGGCGGCCGCCGCAGCAGCCTCCTCCCGCGCCCGGCGCGGCAAAGCCTCGCCTGTGCGGGCCAGAATAAACAACAGGGCGCACTGCCCCACCACCAGCACAAACCACAGCCAAAACATGGCAACACCTCCTCACTACCGCATAGTATCTTTGAGCGCCCTCATTCTCAAGGGCAGGCAAGGGGCCACTCCGGCGCGCAACCGTGTGGAGAGTCCCTTGCCCCTGGCGACAGGCCGCCCGTTGCACGAACGCCCGGAGCATTTCAGGGAAAAGGCTCCCAGCGGGGATTCTTCCCAGTGGCTTCACCCCGCGGCGGGGAACGAAAAAGCCTTTACCGCCCCGATGACCTCAGTCTGCTGCGGGCGGCGCGCAGTCATCGCCGGTCAAGGGCGCGCCCTGGATGCGACGGCCCTCCACGTTCAGCCGCAGACCATTTTTCAGATGGATCACGCCTTCCACCCGGTCCGCCGCCACCAGCCGGCCCTTAAAGGTATGCCCGGAACTGTGACGCGCTTTGACCACATTATCTTTGACGCTGCCGTCAATGTGGTAGACGTCCACCTCCCCATTGCGCAGGCGCAGATACACCACCCCGCGCACCGCCCCGGCAGCGGAAAAGCACACCCCTACCCGGTAGGTGGACGAAAAGATGGAGCCGGTCCACAGTTCGGTCACTTCCGCCGGCGCTGGAGCGACAGACATTGCGGGCGGGGCCGCGCCCTGTGCCCCCGGCTCCGTCCGGACAGGGGGAGGGGCTTCGCCCAACGCCGTCTGCGGACCGCAGAAAGGCCCCACACAGCAGACCGCCGCAAACAACAGGCAGACCCAGCGCCGCAGCAAGCCGGACAGCCCCGCACGTTCCGTATTGTGTGGCTGCATCACAACCTCTCGTCCGCAGCGGACATAAGCGTCTGGTGATCCGCTACCATCCGGGAAAAAGAAAAATCCCGTTGCGCCCTTTCCCGCCCCGCATGGCCCAAACGGGTGCAAAGGTCGTCATCCTCCAGCAGGCGGCAGCAGTTTTCCGCCAGGGCGTCAGCGTCGCCCGCAGCGCAGAGCAGGCCCGTGGTCCCTTCCGTCACCAGCCGGGGCACGCCGCCCACAGCCGTGGCGCACACGGGCAGACCGCAGGCCATGGCCTCCAGAAGCACGTTGGGCTGCCCCTCACGCACCGAGGCCAGGGCAAACAGCCGCGCCGCCGCATAGTGAGCCCGCATGTCCAGGCCGCCGGGCGTCAGCTCCACCCGCGCGCCCGCCGGATGTTCCGCCGTCCAGCGGCGCAAACGCGCCTCTTCCGGCCCGTCGCCCACCAGGCGCAGCCGCGCTTGGGGGTGGCGGGCCAGCACCTGTTCAAAGGCCCGCAGCAAGGTCAGATGGTCCTTGTCCTCGGCCAGACGCGCCACGCACAGGATCAGCGGACCGCGCTCCGCCACGGGCGGGGCCGCGGGCGCAAAAAATTCCGTATCCACCCCGTTGGGAATGTAGTGCAGGCGCACGGGCGGCACGCCCAGGTCCTCCAGTACTTCGCGCAGGGCCTGCGAATTGCAGATAAGTTCATCTGCCAGCCGCCAGAGCCAGCGTTCGTGCTGCCGCACAGGGCCGCCGCCGCCCCGGCAGGTGCCCAGCACCAGCGGCGCTTTGGCGCGGCCCAGCCAGGCCAGCCGCCCCCAGATGCGTCCCCAGATATTGGGCAGAGCCGTGCAGGGCACCAGCACGTCCGGCCTGAGCCGCCGCAAAGCCCTGGCCATGCGCAAAAAAAACAACGGCGGCACCCGCCGGCTGCGCCCCAGGTGATGCAGCTCTACCCCCCCCTGACGGGCCAGGGCGTCCAGGTCCGTGGGGCCGGTCAGGGTGAGCATGACGGGCGTGAAGCGCCCGCGGTCCAGGCGACGGGCCAGCTCCAGCATCTGCCGCTGGGTGCCGCCGAAACAGAGGTCTTCCATCAAAAACAAAACGCGCAGGGTCTGGGGCATGCTTCTCCTCGGTAAACCGGCAAAAAGGGCGCGCTGCGCGTTGGCGGTTCAAGGGGCTCCCTTGTCCGACGCGCGGGCAAGTCTGCCCCATATGCCAGTAGCAATCATTATGCAAACCCGGCCCTTTTGCAAGCGTCGGCCGTTTAGCGGCCGCCAGCGCCCGGCCGGACGGCAAGGCGCGCCCAAAAGAAAAGGCTGCGGCACGCCCAGGGACATTGCCTTGCGCGCCCCTTGCGCATAATATGCCGCCATGACCCAACTGCCCCCCCCTGCCGCCCCCTTGCGCGTCATTGTCAGCCTGGACGTGGAGGAAGAAGGCCTGTTTTCGGGCCGCTACGCCGCCACGGGCTGCGGCGTGCGCAACGTGGCCCTGCTGCGCGAGCTTGCCCCGCTGACGCAGGAGCTGGGCTTTCCCTTGACCCTGTTCTGCGCCCATACGGTTTTTGCCAGCGCGGAAGCCCGGCCCCACCTGGCCTGGCTGCGGGACCACTACGGCGCGGAAATCGCCGCCCACCTGCACCACTGGAGCACCCCGCCCCTGTCCGAAGGCCCCCTTGCCGACGGCCCGCCCCCGCGCACGGACACCCTGCCCCGGCCCCTGCTGCGGGCGCGCCTGCACACCCTGCTGCAGGCCGGACGCGACTTTCAGGGCGCGCCGCTGACCAGCTTTCGCATGGGGCGCTGGGACTGCAAGGCCGTGCTGCGGCCCCTGCTGGCGGCGGAAGGCATTACCCTGGACAGCTCCGTCTGCCCCCTGCGCGTCTTTGACCATGCCGGGCCGGACCACTTTCTGGCCCCGGCGGATCCCTATTGGGCGGAGCCCGCAACAACGCCGGACGGCCCTGCCAGGGACGCCCTGCTCATCTCCCCCATTACGCAGATTCCCATCCTCCGGCCCCTAGCGCGCTTGTGGCACTGGCTGGGCCGGGGCAAAGCGCGGACGGACAATTTCCACTTCTGGGGCGCGCTGAGTCCCAATCCCGTCTGGCACGCGGCCCCGGTCATGCGCGGCTGCGTCCGGCTGCACGCCTGGCGCGGCGGGCGGGTGCTGCACCTCTTTCTGCACTCTTCGGAGCTGCTGCCCGGCGCTTCGCCCAACGTGCCGGACACGGCGGCGGCCACGGCCCTTTACCGCAAGCTCTACGACTTTCTGGCCTGGCTCAGGGAAAGCCGCCCGGTGCGGGGCGTTACGGCCGCACAGTTGCGGGCCGAGGCTCCGGCCCTGGGTTTCGGCCCGCGTCCGGCCGGACCGGGGGACTGGTAATGGCCCGCGTCTGTCTGGTTCTGCTGGATGGCCTGAACGCGGCCACGGCCCGACGTTGCCTGACCGTGCTGCGCGCCCTGGAAGAAGCGGACAAAGCCCGTTATACGGAGCTGGACTGCGCCCTGCCGCCCCTTTCGCGCCCGCTCTACGTCACGCTGTTCAGTGGGCTGACGCCGGTGCAGAGCGGCATTCTGCGCAACGACGACCCGTCCCCCTGCCCCGCGCCCACCATTTTTTCTCTGGCCCGTGACGCCGGGCTGGTTACGGCGGCGGCCGCGTACCACTGGGTGCACGAACTCTGCAACGGAACGCCCTACGACCCGGCCCTGCACCGCCTGACGGACGACCCTGCCCTGCCCATAGGCCACGGCCTGTTTTACGACCAGGACGCCTACCCGGACCAGGCGCTGTTTGCGGACGCCGCCTGCCTCTGCCGCCGCCACGCGCCGGATCTGCTGCTGGCGCACAGCATGGGCGTGGACTACGCCGGGCACTGCCGTGGTGCGGACAGCCGGGCCTACCGTCAGGCCGCGCGGCTGGTGGACAGTCTGCTGGCCCGCTGGCTGCCGCAGTGGCTGGACGCGGGCTACGCCGTGCTGGTCACCAGCGACCACGGCATGACCGCCGATGGAGCGCACAACGACGTGACTGAAGAAGCCCGCCGCGTGCCCTTGTGGCTGGTGGGCCCGGCCTGGCAAACTCTGCCCCTGCCGCAGGCGCAGACCGGCGTGGCCGGCGTGATTCTGCAGGCCCTGGGCCTGCGCCCGCAATCGCCCGTCAGGGCCTGAGGACAAACCACACCATGCACATGCGCGGCTCCGTGAGCGGCTATATCTGGATTTTGCTGGCGGCCCTGCTCTGGTCCCTGCTGGGTGTGCTTTCCAAATTCTGTCTGCAGGCGGGCGTGGCCCCGCTGGAAACGGCCTTCTGGCGGGCGGCGCTCGGCTGCGCCCTGTTTTTCCTGCACGCCGGGCTCACGGGCGCGCTGCGCGTGCGCCCGCTCCACGCGCTCGCCTTTATGGCCTTCGGCGTCTGGGGCGTGGGGGTCTTTTTCGGGGCCATGCAGTATTCCATCAAGCTCAGCGGCGGGGCCACGGCAGTGGTGCTGCTGTACACGGCTCCGGTCTGGGTGGCGGTCTTCTCCCGCCTGCTGTTCCGCGAACGCATCACGGGCCGCAAGGCCACGGCCATTCTGGCGGCCCTGGCGGGCACGGCCCTGGTCTGCCTTTCGGGCGGCAGCCTGCCGGGCGAACCCTCAGCGGCGGGCATTGCCTGCGGCCTGCTGGCGGGCCTGTGCTATGCCACGCACTACCCCTTCTATCGTTGGTGGCAGCCGCGCTACGGCACTGCCGCCATCTACGCCTTTATGCTTCTGGGCGGCATTCTGGCCCTGACCCCCTGGGTGCCGCTGCCGCCTCACTACAACCCGACAACCTGGGGCTGGCTGAGCGCTCTGGGCCTGCTAACCTGCTACCTTGCTTACATCTGCTATGGCCAGGGCCTGCAAAAGATCAGCCTGGTACGGGCCGCCGTCACCTGTCACCTGGAACCCGTGCTGGGCACGCTCTGGGTCTGGCTGTTCTGGGACGAAACCTTTCCCCCGACGGGCTGGCTGGGCGGCGCGCTGGTGCTGGCCGCCGTGGCCCTGCTGAGCACGGACAGTTCGCGGGAATAGCGGGCACAGACTGCAGGCCACCGTTTCAAAAAAGTTACTGTGCCCACTTCGGTAGTTAAACGCGCAAACACCTTACGCTTCACCTGCAATGGCCCCAAACATGTTGCCGCTTTTTTTCTGAAGGAACGCAAAAGGCCCCGTCCGCCGCTTGGGCGACCGGGGCCTTGCAAATATTGCCAGGCTGACGGGCAATAACGATCAGAACAACTCCGTTTAAAAATTGCTCTAATATTGCCAGGAGCTGCCGTCGTAGCGGATCAGCTCGTTAAGCCGCCGGGACTTGACCTGATCACAAGAGGCGGTGAGGGCTTCCTTTCTGGACTTGCCGCGGCACTCAAAAACATTTTCGTGGTAGCGCACAAAGCCCACATACTGGCCTTTGGCGCCGGGGCGCAGTTCCGTACTCACGTTGCCGGTATCCACATCCACATACGACGCCACATATTCCTTACCCTGCTGACGCACCTGCTTTTCCGCCTTGGAAGGCACCACCGTACGCGCCGCCTGGGCCGCCAGGCGTTTGCCCACCATATCCAGCTCCGCAGCAATCTGAGCTTCGCTCTTGGGCGCGCTCTTCCCCCCCTTGGCTTTGGCGGTTTTGGCGGACTTCTCGGCCTTGGTGGCCTTGGCGTCCACCTTTTTGCCGGCTTTGGTCGGCGCCGAGGCGTCAGGGGCCGGGGCGGGGGCCGCAGTCTGCTCCTGAGGCTGCGCGGGGGGAACGTCTTTTTGGTCGGTATCGCCGCCAAACCAGGCGCAACCGCCGGTGGCAAGCCCCAAAGCCAATATACAAGCCAGCATATTACGCATGTACCAGACCTCCTCACATCAAAGCCGGGCGGCCCAGGCCGCCCGGCTTTACTGCAAGTTCACATAATTTTGCCGATAAAGGCTACTCGAAAGAGATTTCGGTACGCCGGTTCATGGCGCGGCCTTCATCAGTCTTGTTGTTGTACTTGAAGGACTTGCCGCGGCCAATGGAAGTCATGCGGCTGGCGGGGATGCCCTGCTTCACCAGGTAGTTCTTCACGGAATTGGCGCGCTCCTGCGAGAGCTTCATGTTGTAAGCGTCAGAGCCGATCCAGTCGGTCCAGCCGGAGAGGATCACGCGCTTGTTGGGGTTGGACTTAATCAGGCCGGCGGCTTCGTTAAGGATGCCCATGGCCTTGCCGTCAAGAGCGTAAGAGTTGAAAGCAAAGTGCACGCCACGCAGCACGATCACGTCCTCGTCCTGGCAGAACACGGCCAGCACAAAGCGTTCCACGGCGGCGTCGCTGGTGGCCAGCTCTTCGCCGCGCACCACGATGCTGTTGGGGTTCAGAGCGGCAATCTGCTTGATGGTGGCTTCGCCGTTTTTGGTGTCGGCCAGGGAGATGATGTGCACCACCAGGTTACGCTGGCTGGCGTAGAGCTGACGGGCCACTTCCACCAGGTCGGTACCGCGGTTGTTGTCGCCATCGGTCACCAGAATGAGGGCGGCGTCGCGCTTCATGCTGGAAAGGAAGGGTTCATAGACCTGCAGTCCGTTGCCCATGCTGGTCATACGGCCGAAGATCTGGAAGCCGCTGCGCAGCTTGTTGATGCCCGCAGACATGGCGGCGCGGTCCCAGGGGCCCTGAGCCACGATGGTGCCGTTGGGCGAAATGGTGTGCAGGCCGCCGTTGTAGCTCAGGGCGGGGATGGCCGCGTTCACGCGCTGCAGCACGTTTTTGGCCACCACAATTTTATCCTGCTTGAGCTGGGCGTTTTTCATCATCATGGACCCGGAGTAGTCCACGACGAAGTCGAAACTTTCGATTTTTTTATTGCACGCGGGTGCGGCCGCCGCGACCACGGCGTAGCTCAACACAAGTGCAGCCGCCAGAACAAGAAGACGAAATGATTTCATAGTGCCTCCCAAACGTTGAAAGTGTCGTCGATTGCCGTCATCCAGCGACGGCAGATCGCGGTATGCCCGCCACATTACCGCCCTTCGTCCGGCCAAGGGCTTTCTGGGAACGGTAACTGCTTTTCCCATACCCGGCTTTGCGAAAAACCGCAAGGCATAAATGGAAAAGGCGCTCCAGCCGCCGCCGCACGGGCAGGCGGATCTGGCTTGTCCAGGGCGGCCCTCCGGCTGGACAGCGCGCCGTGCATGGGGCATACTTACGCCAAGCGTCAAGGATTGTCCGCATGCCAGCACTGCCTTTTTCCAAATGGAGCCCCGGCGGCAACACCACCCTGCTCTTTCCCGCCGCCGGGCTTGACGCGCGCGCCCAGGCCCGGCTGGCCGCCGTGGCGCTGACCCCCGCCTGCCTGGGCGGGGAGCAGGCGGGATTTGTGGATCTGCCTGCGCGCCGCCTGCGCATGGCCGGCGGCGAATTCTGCGTCAACGCCAGCCGCGCGGCGGGCGCCTTGCTGGCCCTGACGGAGGCTGCGGCCCAACGCGTCGATGTACCGTCCCAAAGCACGCCCGTGCCCCAGACCGCGTCCGTTCTCGTAGACCGGCTGGATGAATTCCACGTTTCCGGCTGGCCCGCCCCCCTGCATCTGCACATCCGCGGCGCGTTCCCCCTCTGGCAGGTGGAGGCCCGCCTGCCTCTGCCCCCCTGCCCCCTGGAAGACGCGGCCCCTGGCGTCTGCCTGACGCGGCTGCCGGGCATCAGCCATCTGCTGCTGGACGAAACCCTCCACCCTTTGCCCCAGGACTGCCACACGGAAGCCGCTGCCCTGCGCCGCCGATACGGACTGGATGCGGAAGCCGCCGCCGGCGTGGTCTGGTGGCGACGCACGCCAACGGCCCTGCGCATGACGCCTTTGGTGCACGTGCGGGACGCAGGCACCACCTTTCTGGAAAGCGCCTGCGGCTCCGGGGCGCTGGCGCTGGCGCTGCACCTCTCCCGTCGGGGAGAGGTGCGAATTTTTGACCTGGCCCAGCCCGGCGGATCCGTTCTGCGGGTGCGCCTCTGCACTGAGCAGGACGCAGCCGCCCCAGGGACAAATCCTTGGGCGGGCCCTTGGGCCGGCGTGGACGGCCCCGTGGCGCTTACGGCGCAAGGCGTTGCCTGGCTGGAGGACGCGTCCCAACCATGAAAACCGTGCTGCGCGAAGGCTTCACCACTGGCAGCGCAGCCACGGGCGCGGCTCTGGCGGCCCTCTGCCTGCTGCGGGAAGGCCATGCCCCTCACGAGGTGGACGTGCCCTTGCCCCCTTTTGCCCCCGCGCCAGCCGATGTCCGACCAGCCAACCCTTCGCCCGCCGGAGGAGAAGGCGGGGCGCTCACAGACGTTCCCCACGTCTGGCGCAGGCTGCCCGTGGCCTTTTGCGGATCCGGTCCCGCCCCCGAACTGTGCGACC
This sequence comes from Desulfovibrio legallii, assembly GCF_004309735.1. NCBI lineage: Bacteria > Pseudomonadati > Thermodesulfobacteriota > Desulfovibrionia > Desulfovibrionales > Desulfovibrionaceae > Desulfovibrio > Desulfovibrio legallii. The sequence goes on along the minus strand of NZ_SIXC01000005.1, from coordinate 208,972 downwards.
CGCCGCAGCCGCTTCCGGCCGGGCGCGCGGCCCACGCGGTGGTGATCAAGGACGGCGGGGACGACCCGGACGCCACCCACGGCGCGCGCATCACCGTCACCGTCATCGAAGGCGCGGACGCTGCGGAAGACCCGACGGAAGCGCGCCAGACCGCAGGCAGCCCCGATCGCCCCTCCCCGCCCATCCATATTGACGGCGGTCCCGGCGTGGGCCGGGTTACCCTGCCCGGCCTGCCCGTGCCCGTGGGCGCGGCGGCCATCAACCCCGTACCCCGCCGGCAAATGGAATGGGCCCTGCGCCACGCCCTGCAGACCCATCCCGGCGCGCGCCGCCCGCTCACCGTGCTGGTCAGCGTGCCCCAAGGCGCGGCCCTGGCCGAGCACACCTTCAACTCGCGGCTGGGCATTGTGGGGGGCATCTCCATTCTGGGCACCCAGGGCACGGTGCGGCCGTTCAGCCACGCCGCCTGGAAGGCCACCATCGCCCAAGGACTGGAAGTAGTCCGGGCCACGGGCTGCCCCGCCGTGGGGCTGAGCACAGGACGGCGCTCCGAACGCCTGCTTATGGCCCGGCATCCCCACCTGCCCGCCCTGGCTTTTGTGCAGGTGGCGGATTTTGCGGCTTTTTCCCTTAAAGCCGCCGGGGCCTTGCCGAACATACAGATTATCTGGGGCTGTTTTTTCGGCAAACTGCTCAAACTGGCGCAAGGCCACGCCTACACCCACGCCCGCAGCGCCGACCTGGACCTGGAAACCCTGGCTGCCCTTTGCCGAAAGCACGGCGCTGCCTGCTCCCAGGCCGTGGCCCGCTGCACCACGGCGGCCCAGGCCCTGGAACTGCTGCTGCCCGAGGCTGCAGGCCCCGCCGTGCTGCGCGCCGTGACGGCCCAAGCCGCTGGTGTGGCGGCCGGCTTTGCGGGACGCCCCGTACGGCTGCACCTTTTTCATACCGACGGTCGGGAGCTGGTGACGTTATGAAACAACAAATCCTCTTGCCCGGAATCCCCCTGCCGGAACCGGCCGCCCCGCCCCGATCCGACGCTGCGGACGCGCCCCCGGCGTCTTTCGGGAACAAAGCCGTCACTGCCGTGGACATGTCCGCAGCGTCCGCCGTCCCGCCTGCTGTTACGGACAGCGTCGATGCGGCGCCAAACCCGTCCGGAAAAGTAACCGACGGGGCAGGCCGGAACCTGCCCCACCCCTGGCCCCAACGCGCCGTTCCCGACACCGAAGCCCGTCCGGCAGACGAGCCCCATCCTTCCCCGGACGCTCCGGCCGCCGCAGCAGCGGCCGCCCCGGAGCCCGAAGACTGGCCACCCATGAGCCAGATGCTCCAGTCCATGTTCATCTTTGAGCCCACCACGGCAGTCCCCGCGCCCATTACCGTGCTGGGCCTGGACTGCGGCCGCCCGCGCGACCTGGCCGGACTGCCGGCCTACGCCCGGTCCCTGGTTTTGGAGGCGGACGTCATCTGCGGCGGCAGGGCCCTGCTGGAGGAACTGACAGGACAGCGCTGCCCGCCGGACCATCATCCAGACCGTGAACACGACAGCGCGGCAACCACGGACGTTGCTGCTGCGGCCCCCCAGGGCACTCCCCTTTCCGGCGCTGCTGCGGCCGCGCTGCCCTCCCTCGACGCGGCCGCAGCCCCACCGCCGGTCCTCACGGCCCGCCTGCTGCCGCTGACCACACCATTGGAAAATGTCCTCGCCCGCCTGAGTCAGCTGCGCGCCATGGGCGAACGCGTGCTGGTGCTGGCGGACGGCGACCCGCTGTTGTTCGGCATCGGGGCCACCTTGGTGCGGCTGCTGGGGGAAGAGGCCGTGCGGCTGCTGCCGGCGGTCAGTTCCTTGCAGCAGGCCTGCGCCCGTCTGGCCCTGCCCTGGCACAAAGTCATCTGCCTTTCCCTGCACGGCCGCGACGACCTGGGGCCGCTCAACGCGGCTGCGGGTAAAAACGCGCCCCTCTGCGTGCTCACAGACGCGCGCACTACCCCCGATGTGCTGGCACGGCACCTGCTGGACCGGGGCGTAGACTGGTTTGACGCCCATGTTTTTGAGCGCATGGGCGCGCCGGACGAAGCTGTGCACCATCTGAGCATGGCTGCGGCTGCGGGCCGCAACTTCGGCCCGGCCTGCACCCTGATCCTCACGCCGCGCGAAGCGTCGCGTCGCCCTTGCCTGGGGCTGAACAGCGAAGAACTGGCTGTAGAACGCGGCCTGATCAGCAAAAAGCCCGTGCGGGCCGCGGCTCTGGCCCTGTTGCGCATTGCGCCGCGTCATGTGGTCTGGGATATTGGCGCAGGCTCCGGGGCTGTGGCGCTGGAGGCTGCCGTACTGGCCCACGAAGGTCGGGTGGTGGCTGTGGAACGTTCCGCCGGGCGGGCCATGAGCATCCAGGAAAACCGCCGCCGCTTCGGTGTGGCCATTCTGGACGTGCGCCTGGGCGAGGCCCCGGAATGCCTGCCCGCCCTGCCCGACCCGCAGCGCGTCTTTATCGGCGGCGGTCTTTCCGGCGAAGACGGCGAAGACATCCTGGGCCACGTCTGCCACCGCCTGCCTGTGGGCGGCCGGGTAGTGGCCAGTTGCGTGCTGCTGGAGACCCTCTGCCTCTGCCGTCGCTTTTTCGAACGCCTGGGCTGGCCCGTAGAAATTGAACAGATCGCCGCCGCCGAAGGTCGCCCCCTGGGCGGTGACGTACACCTGGCGGCCATGAATCCCGTTTTCCTGCTGGCAGCCCAAAAGCCGGAGCCAGGCGCGCCCGCGCCGGTCCGCGCCGTCTGAAGGCCGCCGCAACGCCGCGCCCCGCGCGCATCCAAGGAAACAACATGCACTCCACCCCTGCAGACACACCCTCCCCAGCCCCGCGCCAGGCCCCCCGGCCCGGCATGGTCACCTTTGTGGGCGCCGGCCCCGGCGACCCGGAACTGCTCACCATTAAAGGCCGCAAAGCCATAGAAGAAGCCACCCTGGTGCTCTACGCGGGCTCCCTGGTGCCCCCCGCCGTGGTAGCCTGCGCCGCGCCCGAAGCGGAAGTGCTGGATTCCGCCCCTCTGACTCTGGAGGAATGCCACGCCCTGGTGCGGGCCACAGCCCTGGCCGGGGGCACGGTGGCCCGCGTGCACACGGGCGACCCCTCTCTTTACGGCGCGCTGCGCGAACAGGCCGCGCTGCTGGAGGCCGAGGGCATCCCCTGGAAGGTCATCCCCGGCGTCACCGCCGCCTGCGCCGCGGCTGCGGCCGGGGGCGTGACCTTTACCGTGCCGGAAGTGACCCAGAGCCTGATCATTACCCGGCTGGAGGGCCGCACCCCCGTGCCGGAACGCGAAAGCCTGGCCGCCCTGGCCGCCCACGGCAGTTCTATGGCCGTTTATCTTTCGGCCCGCGAGGCCGGCACATTGCAGGCAGAGCTGCTGCGCCACCTCCCGCCGGAAACAGCCGTGCTCTGCGCGCATCTGGTGGGCTGGCCCGAAGAAGAACTGCACTGGACCCGGCTGGCGGATCTGGCCCACTGCGTGGCCCGGCACAACCTTACCCGGCAGACGGTTTTTCTGATCCTACCCGGCGAATGCCGCAAAGGCACGGCCTCGCGCCTCTACGCCGCGGACTTTGCCCACGCCTGCCGTGCCGCCCGCAATGGGGCGGAAAAAGATCAGGACTAGGGCATTGCAATGTTACCATGCCCTGGCGGCTGCGTAAGCAGACGCCCGCCGTGGAGGCGCAAAGGCGCACTGCCGCAGTGCAGGGCACGCCCCGCATGGTTCATCGTGAAGGATAACGTTTTTTGAAAATGGAGGAGCGGGGGGAAAAATGGAACTTTTGTTTATAAAAGCTCCCTTACCCCCTGGGGTCCAGGCTGTGCGGCGGGAGATTGGCGCGGATCCAGCGGGCGCAGGCCTGGGGGCTCTCAAGGGCCGGGCAGTGCACTCTGGCGTAACGGCTGTAGAGGGCCTGGCGTTCGTCAAAAATATCGCGCAGGCTTTCGCCGGGGTTCATGGCGATGCCGCGTTCCGGATTGCGGGCCACGCGCTCTTCAATAAGTTGAAAGGGTACGTCCAGAAAAACCAGCGGCCCCAGGGAGGCCAGATGCGCCATGGCCGCCGGCCTGTAGACCACGCTGCCGCCGGTGGCAATGACTGTGCGCTGCGCGCGGATGGCGCAGACGACCGTGGCTTCGGCATCAAGAAAGGCCCTTTTGCCCAGAGCGTCGGTGATATCCTGAAGACGCGCGCCGTAGACGGCTTCAATAAGGTGGTCGCTGTCCACAAAGGCCCAGTCCAGTTCCTGGGCCAACGCGCTGCCTACGGTGGTTTTGCCCGCTCCGGCCATGCCGATAAGCACAACACAGGGCAGAGCGGCCTTGGGGGCGGCAATAAGAGCGGTAGCAGCCATGAAAGCTCCTTGAAATGCGCGTGCCGGGCCAACCGGACGCCCATCGACTGTGCCAACGGCCGGAACCCCTGTCAAGGGAGGCCTCAAGTTTTGCGGACGCACGCCGATAAGCGTAGTTGAAAGGGCGTTTTCAGACGGCAGCGGCGCGGTGGCGCTGCAGGAACCGCCGTGGCGAGCGCCTGTGCGCCCGATATCAGGATGGCGGTTGCGTAAGCAGACGCCCGCCGTGGAGGCGCAAGCGCACTGTATTTGCGCGATTAAGCGCCGGAACGAGCGTGCCGTAACCTTTGAGAATATGTATCCTCAAAGGTTATCCGCTCTACTAGAGTATTTAACACTTGAAATGCTCGCTTACGGCAGGCAAAAGCCTGCCTTCTCGCATTTCGTGGCAAGGATTTTCAATAAAATCCTTGCAGAGCAGTTAGCTCATTTCATTCGATAACTGCTCTAGAGCATTTAACACTTGAAATGCTCGCTTACGGCAGGCAAAAGCCTGCCTTCTCGCATTTCGTGGCAAGGATTTTCAATAAAATCCTTGCAGAGCAATTAACTCATTTCATTCGTAAACTGCTCTAGTGGAGGATTTGTCATGCGCCTGCTCTGTCGCACCCTGTGGGCCGGACTGCTGGCCCTGGTTGTCTGCCCCGCTCCGTCCGCTTTTGCGGTGGAAGCCTATACCCTGCCGCCGGCCCGCACTCCCGCCGGGCAGACCAACCTGACCAGAATCTGGACCGACAAGGGCGGCGCGCGCCTGTACTGGAATACCCTGGTGGATCCCCTGCAGATACGTATGGCCGGCGCGCGCTTTGACGACCCTGCCGCCGTGCCGGAACTGCGCCTTACGCCGCCGGAAATCAAGCCCGTTCCCCGCCGTTACCGGAACGGTCACAAAAAAGTGCAGGCGCGCAAGGCCGCCCCGGCCACGGTCCCCCGTGTTGCCGCGCCCAAGGGCGTGGGCTCTGCCGCACTCATGCCGCCCGTGGGGGAAAAGGCCGCCCCGGCCGCAGCCCCAGCACGCAATGCAGCCTCCGTTTCCGGTGCGCTGTCCGCTTCCGACGCTTCCAACTCTGGCCGCCCCGCCGCTGCGCCCGCGTCCGGAGCGACGCCCCTGCCTTACCCTGGATCAAGGGCATGGATGGAAAAAAATGCAACGCCCCCGGCACTTCCCGGCAGCGCAGCGAGCGGCCAGGCCGCCGGGGCAAGCACGCCCCTGCCCCCGCCGCTCAGCGCCACCCCGCCGGAAAGCACGCCCCCGGCAGGAACCGCGCCCCACTGACGGCGCGCCGCCGCCACCCCAGATTTTTTTCTCGACCTCCGCCCTCAGGTTTGGCATTCTTGAGCCGTCCGTCCTGCCCGGAGCGCGGTACCGTTTGCGCGCCCCCGTGGGGAGGCTTACGGACGGCTTTCTGTTTTTTGCTCCGCCCCGCGCGGAGCGCACAGCCACCACGGAGTTCCGCACTGAAGCCGTGCGACGCACTTGCGCAGGCAAGCGCGCAGCAGGCTGTTGAATACAGCGGAAGACTTCGGGGAGAAAAAATATGCCCTCTACAGTCTATTTTGCGGCCTCCCGCACCCGATCCCACGAGGACAGCAAGCTGGCCAAGCTGGCCCGCCTCTGCGACGCTCTGGGCCTGAAAAAAATCCTGAAAAAAAATGATCTGGCCGCCGTCAAGCTGCACTTTGGCGAATACGGCAACGACACCCACCTCAACCCCACCCTGGTGCGCCAGGTGGTGGACAAAATGCTGGAAGCCGGGGCCAAACCCTTCCTTACCGATACCACCACGCTCTATTCCGGCACGCGCCACAATGCCGTGGACCACCTCAACACGGCCTACCGGCACGGCTTCACCTCCGCAGTGGCGGGCGCGCCCGTCATCCTGGCCGACGGTCTGTACGGCGAAAACGACGTGCCCGTGCGCATCAACGCCAAGCACTTCAAAACCGTACACATTGCTACGGAAATCCGCCGCGCGCCAGCCATGGTTGTGCTCTCGCACTTCAAGGGGCACGAAATGGCGGGCTTTGGCGGGGCCATCAAAAACCTGGCCATGGGCGGCGCGGCCGTACGCGGCAAGCGCGACCAGCACGCCACCCACGTCAGCGTGGAGGCCGAAACCTGTATCGGCTGCGGCAAATGCGTTAAGGTCTGTCCGCAGCAGGCCCTGAGCCTGCACAACAAAAAAAGCGTACTGGATAAAGCGCGCTGCATCGGCTGCTTTGAATGCATGACCGTCTGCCCGGTCAAGGCCATCAGCCTGGACTGGGCCACAGAAATGGTCCCCTTTATGGAACGCCTTACCGAATACGCCTACGGCGCGGTCAAGGGCCGGGGCAAGCGCGTCTGTTACATCAACTTTGTGCTCAACGTGACCCCGGACTGCGACTGCGTGGGCTGGAGCGACCTGCCCCTGGTGCCCGACGTGGGCCTGCTGGCCTCCACCGACCCGGTGGCTCTGGACCAGGCCTGTCTGGACATGGTCAATGCCGCGCCCCGGCTGGATCCCGCTCTCAACGGCGCTCCGGACGTTTTTGTCGCCCGCTGGCCCCACACCAGGGGCGAAGTGCAATTGAGCTACGGCCAGAGCTTGGGCCTGGGCAACCGGGAGTATGTGCTCAAAAAAATCTGACCGAAACGCGGCGCCCCCAAGGCCCGCGTTTTTTTTGGCGACTGAGGGGCCCTGCCGAACCGCGCCAGAGCCTTGACAAGACCCGCTCAAACGCCTAGGCTTTCTCGATTTTACCTTTGTAAAACAAATGTTTATCCTTATTCGCAGGAGCACTTTCATGGCTGTGCATATTGTTAACCACCCTCTGGTGCGCCACAAGCTGGGCATCTTGCGGCAGGCGTCCACCTCCACCCACGAATTTCGCGCCGTTTCCAACGAAGTGGCCCGTCTGCTCATTTACGAAGCCACCAAAAACATGCTGACGGAAACCCTCACCGTGCAGGGCTGGGCCGGACCGGTGGACGTGGAAGCCATCTCCGGCAAAAAGGTCACGGTGGTGCCCATCCTGCGGGCGGGTCTGGGCCTGATGGACGGCGTACTGGACATGATCCCCGGCGCGCGCATCAGCGTGGTGGGCATGTACCGCAACGAAAGCACCCTGGAACCCGTGGAATACTATGTGAAGCTGGCCAGCGACCTGGACCAGCGCCTGGCCATCATCCTTGACCCCATGCTGGCCACGGGCGGCTCCATCATCGCAGCCATAGACCTGCTCAAAAAGCACGGCTGCCGACAGATCTGCAGCCTCAACCTGGTCTGCGCGCCCGAAGGCATCGCCAAGGTGGAAGCCAAGCATCCCGATGTGGACATCTATACCGCCGCCGTGGACGACCACCTGAACGAAAACGGCTATATCATCCCCGGCCTCGGCGACGCCGGGGATCGTATTTTCGGCACCAAATAACTACCGGAGCGCCCATGACCAGCCCCACCCCCGGCTCTATCCCCGGCCAGCGGCCCGCGCCCGCCCCCACCGACTACCGCCTGCGCCTGCGCGATTGCGTGCTGGGCGCGCAAATGCTTTTTGTGGCCTTCGGCGCATTGGTGCTGGTGCCCATCCTCACCGGCCTGGACAGCAATGTGGCCCTGTTCACGGCGGGCGTGGGCACACTGCTCTTCCAGCTCTGCACCAGAGGCAAGGTGCCCATCTTCCTGGCCTCTTCCTTCGCTTTTATCGCGCCCATCATCTACGGCGTGCAGACCTGGGGCATGCCGCAAACCCTGGGCGCGCTGGTCTGCTGCGGCTTTGTCTACTTTATTGTCAGCGCCCTGGTGCGCTGGCGCGGCACGGAATTTGTGCTGCGCCTGCTGCCACCCATCGTCACCGGGCCGGTCATCATGGTCATCGGGCTCATCCTCGCGCCTGTGGCCGTCAACATGGCCCTGGGCAAAACCGGCGACGGCGCGCAGCAGATCGTGCCCGGCAACCTGGCCCTCTGGATATCCATGACCTCTCTGGCGGCCACGGTGCTGGTTTCCTTGCTGGGCAAAGGCTTTTTGCGGCTCATGCCCATCCTCTGCGGCATCGTCGCCGGGCTGGCCGCCTGCCTCATCCTGGGCGTGGGCGACTGGAGCACGGTGACCGCCGCCCCCTGGCTGCGCCTGCCGCATTTTATGTTTCCGGAATTTTCGCTGGAACCCATCCTGTTCATTGTGCCCATCACCCTGGCCCCGGTCATTGAGCACTTTGGCGACGTGGTGGCCATCAGCACCATCACGGGCAAAGACTACCTCAAAGACCCCGGCATCCACACCACCATGTTCGGCGACGGCCTGGCCACCATGGCCGCGGGCATGGTGGGCGGACCGCCCTGCACCACCTACGCAGAGGTCATCGGCGCCGTGGGCCTGACCCGCGTTTTCAACCCCGCAGTCATGACCTGGGCCGCGCTCTGCGCTGTTCTGCTCTCCTTTGTGGCCAAAATCGGCGCTTTTCTGGGGGCCATCCCTGTGCCGGTCATGGGCGGCATCATGATTCTGCTCTTCGGGGCCATCATGGTGGTGGGTCTCAACACTCTGGTACGCGCGGGCAAGGACCTCATGGAGCCCCGCAACATGATCATCGTGGCCCTGGTCATCATCTTCGGCGTGGGCGGCATGCAGTTCAACATCGGCAGCTTCAAGCTCGGCGGCATCGGCTTGGCCGCCGTCACCGGTGTTGCCCTCAACCTGCTGCTGCCTCGTTCGCGCGCCTGAAGCAACCAAAGGAGTCTGCCATGATTCTGGTCTGCCTGGGCGACAGCCTGACTTACGGCTATGGCGTGCCGCGCCCCCGCGTCTGGCCCACGTTGCTGGGCAGCATGACCGGCTTGGACGTGCGCAATGCCGGCATCAACGGCGACACCACCAGCGGCATGCTGGCCCGGTTTCAAACCGACGTGCTGGCAGCGCAGGCCGACGCCGTGTGCCTTATGGGCGGCTTCAACGACCTGGCCCTGGGCGCGGGCCCCGGGACCGTGCGGGCCAACCTTTTCGCCCTGGTGCAGCAATGCTTCCACGCCCGCGTGCGGCCCATTCTGGGCGTGCCCATCGCCGTGCGCCACCCCCTGACCTTTCCCCTGCTGCGCAGCGTAAACATGGACCAGGCCTGCGCAGCCTACGAAGACCTGCACGCCTGGCTGCGCCTGCTGGCCGCCGATTTTGGCCTCTCCTGCCTGGACTTCGCCCGTTACTTTGCCAAACACGCGGCCGCCGCCCCCGACCCCGCAGCCGCCCTGGCCGCCCTCTACAGTGACGGCCTGCACCCATCCGAAGCCGGCCACAGCCTTATGGCCCAAGAGGCCGCCCGCCTGCTGCGCGCGTAGGAAGGGGTTCCTGCGCATACTCCGCCGCCTCTATGCTCTGGCCCGCCTGCTGCGCGCGTAGGAAGGGGAAGAGAAAACTTTTTCCTTTCAGGCGGCACGGTGGGCGTGCCTTATCCGCACGGCACTATTTGAACAGCCCGCTGCCCGTTCCCGCCGCGCACACAAAGCAGTGGATTTTTCTTGCGAGAATCGATACTATTAATTTATAAAACGCCCTGCTCCGGCAGGGCTCTTCCCAGCTTGTCGCAGACCAACTGCCCGGCCGTCCGGCGCACGGCGGACTTTCCCCCGCGCGTCGCCCAGACCGGACGTCTCTGGAGCAGCAAGCGCCCAAGGCAGCGCGTGACGGCGCAAAGAGCCCGCCCCCGCTTGCTTCACGGCAAGGATTGCACAATCCTTGCGGGCCGTTCTTCCGTGAAAAGCCCGCAGCGCCCTTGCGCAGGCAGTTACCCTCAAAAAAAGCGGCGCTTGTCCGCACCGGAGGATTTCCATGCTCCCCTCTCCCTACAAAGAATTCAAAGCGGAATTGTCAGCTTTTATCCCCCAAGAACGCATCTATACCGACCCCCTGCGCCTGCTGGCCTACGGCACGGACGCCAGCGTCTACCGCCTCACGCCCAAGCTGGTGGTGGATGTGCTGGACGAGGCTGAAGTCATGGAGATACTGGGTCTGGCGCACCGCCTGCTGGTGCCCGTGACCTTCCGCGCGGCGGGCACCAGCCTTTCCGGCCAGGCCGTGACGGATTCCGTGCTGGTGCGCATCGGCAAGGGCTGGCGCAACTGGCGGGTGGGCGCAAACGCCGAGCGCATTACCCTGCAGCCGGGCATCATCGGCTCTGGAGCCAACAGGATCCTGGCGGAATTCGGCAAAAAAATCGGGCCGGACCCGGCCTCCATCGACAGCTGCTTCATCGGCGGCATTTTTGCCAACAACGCCAGCGGCATGTGCTGCGGCACGGCGGACAACTCCTATAAAACCGTGCTTTCCACCCGCATGATCCTGGCCGACGGCGCGCTGCTGGATACGGCGGACGCCAAAAGCCGCGCGGCCTTTGCCCGCAGCCACGGACACATCCTTGCGGGCCTGGCCGCCCTGCGCGAAAAAATCCTGGCCGACACGGCCCTGGCCGAGCGCATCCGCCGCAAATTCAAGATCAAAAACACCACAGGCTACAGCCTCAACGCCCTGGTGGATTTTGACGACCCCTTTGAAATTCTGCAGCATGTCATGGTAGGTTCCGAAGGCACCCTGGGCTTCATCGCCGAAGTGACCTACCGCACCGTGGAGGAAGCCCCCTTCAAGGCCTCGGCCCTGCTGCTCCTGCCCACGGTCAAGGCCGCCTGTGACCTGGCCTCGGCCGTGGCTCGTCTGCCCGTTGCCTCCGCCGAGCTTATGGACCGCGCCTCCCTGCGCTCTGTGGAAGGTACGCCCGGCCTGCCTGAAGGGCTGGAAACCCTGGACGATCAGGTCTGCTCCCTGTTGGTGGAAACCCGCGCCTCCAGCAAGGAAGCCCTGGACGCCAACATCGCCGCCATTGACGCCGCCTTCAAGGATGTCCACTTTGTGCGGCCCTACGCCTTTACGGACGATCCGGAGGAATACGGCAAGCTCTGGCGCATCCGCAAGGGCATCCTGGCTTCGGTGGGCGGCATGCGGCCAGTGGGCACCTCCATCGTCATTGAGGACGTGGCCTTTACCCTGGACCGCCTGGGCGAGGCCGCCACAGACCTGCAGGAACTTTTTTCCCGCCACGGCTACAGCGTGGCCCCGCTCTTCGGCCACGCCCGCGACGGCAACCTGCACTTCGTGTTCTGGCAGGACTTCGGCGCGCCCGCCGAGGTGGCCCGCTACAAGGCCTTTATGGGCGACTTCAGCAAACTTATTACGGAAAAGTACGACGGTTCCCTCAAAGCCGAACACGGCACGGGCCGCAACGTGGCCCCCTTTGTGGAACTGGAATGGGGCGCCACGGCCTACGCCATCATGAAGGAGATCAAAAAGCTGCTGGACCCGCAGGGCATTCTCAACCCCGGCGTGCTGCTCAACGACGACCCCCAGGGACACGTTAAAAACCTCAAGCCCCTCACCCCGGCGGACCCTCTGGCGGACAAGTGCATGGAATGCGGCTTCTGCGAATCGGTCTGCCCCTCGCGCGAGCTCACCCTCACCCCGCGCCAGCGCATTACCGCCTACCGCGAAATCTGCCGCCTGCGCGCGGAGGATCCCAAGGGGGCCGAACTCAAAAAACTGGAAAAAGCCTATGAATACATGGGCAAAGCCACCTGCGCCACAGACAGTCTCTGCCGACCCCGCTGCCCTGCAGGCGTGGATACGGGCGTTTTCATCAAAAGCCTGCGCCACAAAGACGCGGGCAAATGCGCCAACACCGTGGCCAACAGCATTGCCGACCACTTTGCCGGCACCTGCAGGGCCATGTCCCTCATGCTCAACGGCGCGGACGGCCTGCACCGTCTGCTGGGCACCTCGGTCATGGAAAACGGCGCGCGCCTGCTGCGCCGCATCAGCCTCAAAAAAATGCCTCTCTGGAACAAGGACATGCCCCGCGGCGGCAGCAAGCTCCGCCTGCCCACCGCCCCCGCCGTCAATGCCAAAAAGGTGGTCTACTTCCCCAGTTGCATTGCCCGCAACATGGGCCCCGGCGCGGAACACACGGACCGCCGCACCGAGCCGGAGGCCGTGGTCAGCGTACTGCTCAAAGGCGGCTACGACGTGATCCTGCCCAAGAATATGGAAAAACTCTGCTGCGGCATGGCCTTTGCCAGCAAAGGGCTGACCGACGCGGCCCACAAAAAGGAAAAAGAACTGGAAGCCGCCCTTAAGGCGGCCAGCAATAATGGGGAATACCCCGTACTTTGTGAAACCAGCCCCTGCCTGCTGCACATGAAGGAAACCCTGGACCCGGCCATCCGCTTCTACGAGCCTGTGGAATTCATCATGGACAACCTTATGGACGTGCTGCCCCTCAAAAAGCTGTCCAAAACCGTGGCCCTGCACGCCACCTGCTCCATCCGCAAGATGGGCCTGACGGACAAACTGGAGGCCCTGGCCAGAAAATGCGCCGAAAACGTGGTGCTGCCGGAGGGCATAGACTGCTGCGGCTGGGCCGGTGACCGGGGCTTTACCCATCCGGAACTCAACGAATCCGCCCTCAAGAGCCTGCGCATGCAGGTCAGCGGGTGCGAGGTCGGCTACTCCTCCAGCCGCACCTGCCAGATCGGCCTTTCGTTGCACAGCGGCATCCCGTACTACTCCATCGTCTTCCTGGTGGACGAAGCCAGCAGCTAGAGTATTTAACACTTGAAATGCTCGCTTATGGCAGGCAAAAGCCTGCCTTCTCGCATTTCGTGGCAAGGATTTTCAAGAAAATCCTTGCAGAGCAATTAACTCATTGCATTCGTAAACTGCGCTAACGAGCCCTTTCCCCACGGACATATGCCACGGCGGCGCGGGAATCCTTCCCGCGCCGCCTGCTTTTTACTGCCGCGCTTCCCGCCCCGACTCCGTCCGGCACGGCGCTATACGAAAAACGTTTTTTGGCTGTTATGGAAGAAAAGGTTTTTGGAGGATGGGGGGCGTGGGGGGAAGGGAACTTTTGTGTACAAAAGTTCCCTTCCCCCCACAACAGCCTCTCCCCTTTCCCCCTACGCAATGCCGAAGCGCAGTCCGGCGTAGCCCACCACCTGCGCGGCATCGCCGGAGGCGCTGGCTGAGGTATCGTAGGCGGCCAGCTCGGCCCAGGGTTCGCCCAGAACGCGCAGGGCGTACAGGGCTAAGGCCATGGGGGCCGCGCCGCACATGCTGATGTGGTTGCAGGCCACGGTGTCCAGCAGGGCTTCGGGGTCGCAGGCCAGGGCCCGCTCCAAGGCCAGACCGTCCTTTTGCAGAGTTGTCTGCTGGTCTTCATAGTGGTTCATATCCGAGCTGACCACCAGCCCCACGGGATCGCCCGCCGTCTGAGCGGCGGCCAGCACCGCGCCCAGAGCCTGACCGGCGGCGCGCAGTATTTCGGGCCTCCGCGTGCCCACGCACACGGGCACGACGACGCGCACCGACGGTTCCATTGTCGCGTCCGGCTGCGGGGGCGCTTCCGGCGCGGCTGCGGCGGGCAGGCTTTGCAGAAAGGGCAGCAGCACTTCAATGGCGTGCTCGCCCAGGTGGCAGGCCGTATCCGACGCAAAACCGCCCTGAGCGCAGAGGGCCGCCGCCAGGGGCGCGTCCACAGGCACGTCGCCCAGGGGTGTGCGCCAGGCTCCGTCGGACCAGACGCCCAGGGGCTGCCCCTGCCCCGTGTGGTTGGGGCAGAGCGCCACACAACGGCGCGGCAGGGCCGCCCCCACCGTGCCCGCGCCCCAGGGCCCGGCCAGCACGGCTCCGGCAACCCGGCCGCTGTAGACATAGCCCGCATGGGGCAGCATGACGCCCAACAGGCGGGAAGCGGCCCTGTGCGGGCGCGGGCCCGTGGGTTCGGGCAGATTTTTAGGCGTGAGGCAGGCCCGCAGGGCCGCGCGCAGGGCTTCGGGATCGTCGGGATAAAACCGACCCGCAGCTATGGGCTGACGCAGGGGCATGGCGGTTCTCCTTGCAAATGTTCACATGCGGCGCTGCAGCGACGCCAAACCGCAGAGGAAGGCTTACGGTGGGGAGGCAGCAGGCAATGCGCCCGGCCGGGGCAGCAGGGGCTGGCCCTACCCCTCCAGTCCGCCCAGCAGCAGGTAACGGGTTTCCATGTATTCCAGCAGGCCTTCGCGGCCGCCTTCACGGCCCAGACCGCTGTTTTTGGTACCGCCGAAGGGGGTCTCCGCCGCGGCCAGGGTGATGTCGTTGACGCCGGCCATGCCGTACTGCAGGTTCCGAAACAGCCGCCAGACGCGGGGCATGTGATTGGTGCAGACGTAAGAGGCCAGGCCGTATTCCGTATCGTTGGCCAAGGCCACGGCTTCTTCTTCCGTGTCAAAGGGCATGAGGGCCGCCACGGGGCCGAAGATTTCCTCATGGAAAATGCGCATCTGCGGAGTCAGACCCGTGAGCAGGGTAGGTTCGTAAAAATTGCCGCCCAGGCTGTGAGGCCTGCCGCCGGCAAGCACTTGCGCCCCCTTGTCCTGGGCGTCGCGCACCAGAGCGTCGGCATGGGCCACGGCGGCGGGGTTGATCAGGGGGCCCATGTCCGTGGCCGGATCAAGCCCGTTGCCCACGCGCAGGGCCCGCACCTGGGCCAGCATGGCCTGGGCGAACTGATCGTATACGGGCCGCTCCACCAGAAAGCGGTTGGCGCAGATGCAGGTCTGCCCGGCGTTGCGGAACTTGCAGGCCATGCCCAGGCTTACAGCGCGGTCCAAATCCGCATCGGCAAAGACGATGAAGGGGGCGTTGCCGCCCAGTTCCATGGAAAGGCGCTTGAGCGTAGGGCCGCACTGGGCGGCCAGGGCCTTGCCCACGGCGGTGGAGCCGGTAAAACTCAGCTTGCGCACCAGAGGGTTGGCGGTGATTTCGCCGCCAATGGCGGCAGCCCCGCCCGTGAGCACGTTGAGCACGCCCGCGGGCAGGCCCACGCGCTGGCCCAGCTCGGCCAGGGCCAGGGCGCTGTAAGGCGTGGCGCTGGCGGGCTTGACCACCACGGTGCAGCCCGCAGCCAGGGCCGGGGCCACCTTGCGCGGCAGCATGGACATGGGGAAATTCCAGGGCGTAATGGCTGCGGCCACGCCCACGGGCTCGCGCCGGGTCAAGGCCTGGACTCCCTGCCGAAACACGGGCGTCACCTCGCCCGCAGCGCGGCGGATTTCTTCGGCGAACCAGGGGAAATAAGACGCCCCCTGGCGGATTTCGCCCCTGGCCTCGGCCAAAGGCTTGCCTTCCTCCAGGGTGAGCAGGCGGGCCAGGTCTTCCAGGTTGTCTTCAATGGCCTGGCCCCAGGCCCGCAAAAGGTCCCCGCGTTCCTGCGGCGTTTTGGCCTTCCAGGCGGGAAAAGCCGCCTGCGCCGCCTCAATGGCCCGGCGGGTTTCGGCAGCGCCGCAGTCCGGCGCCTGGCCCAGCAGGCTGTTGTCGACGGGATTGGTCACACGCAGCACCTTGCCGTCGTCGGCCCCGCACCATTGGCCGTTGATCAGGCATTGCTCACGAAAAAGGCCCGCATCGCGCAGTAGTTTTTGCATCTTTTCCCCCAGATACGCACGGGACCGCCGCCGCGGCCGGGATCAGAACAGCTGCCTGCCGCCCAGCCAGTGGTGGACAACGCGCCCGTGCAGTTCGCGCCCCAGAAAGGGCGTGTTCAGACTTTTGGAGTACATGGTCTCCCTGCCGGGAACCCAGACGGCCTCCGGGTCCAGCAAAAAGAAATCCGCCGGATCTCCGGGGGCAAAGCCGTTCCAGGGCAGGTGAAAAATCTCTGCCGGCCGTCGGCACCACAGGCGCTGCAGGTCGGCTTCGGCCAGCACGCCTGCGCGCACCAGCTCCCAGGTCAGGCTCAAAGCCAGGTCCAGACCTGTGAAGCCGCAAGGGGCTTCGTCCAGGGTGCCTTCTTTTTCGTGGGCGGCGTGGGGGGCGTGGTCCGTCACCAGAATGTCGATGACCCCCTCTTTGACGGCGCGGCGCAGGGCCGCGCGGTCCTCGGCCGTGCGCAGGGGGGGGCTCACCTTGGCAAGGGTATTGTACCCTTCAAGGGCGGTTTCGTCCAACAGCAGATAGTGGGGGCAGGTTTCGGCCGTGACCCGCACTCCGCGCGCCTTGCCCCAGGCAATGACGTCCACGGTGAGCGCAGCGGAAACGTGGGCAATGTGCACGGGCAACTGCAGGTACTCGGCCAGCATGATGTCGCGCGCGGCCTGTACGGCCTCGCCCGCCGCCGGCTGGCCCTTGACGCCCAGCAGCCCGCTGGTCACGCCCTCGTGCATGCGCCAGCCCCTGGCCAGATGCGGGTCTTCGCAGTGGTCGATGAGGGTGAGGTCGAGGTCGGCCGCGTATTCCATAATCCGGCGCACCAGCTCGGCGCTCTCCAGGGGGCGGCCGTCGTTGGACACGGCCACGCAGCCCGCAGCCTTAAGCTCGGCCAGAGGAGCCAGTTCCTCGCCCTTGAGCCCCATGCTGGCTGCGGCCACGGGGTAGAGGCGCGGGCCGTGGGGGTGACTGTGGCGGGCGCGCTCCAGCATAAGGGTGGTGACGCTGGCCGTATCGTTGACCGGCCTGGTGTTGGCCATGCACATGACCGCGCCAAAGCCGCCGCGCGCTGCCGCCTCCAGACCGGAGGCGATGTCTTCCTTATATTCATAGCCCGGTTCGCGCAGGTGAGTATGCGCGTCCGTAAGACTGGGCATGAGGGTAAAGCCCTGGGCCTCAAAAATTTCGCAGCCTTCCGGCGGCGGGCAGTGTCCGGCCGGGGTCATGGTCAGAATTTTGCCGTCTTCGATCAGCAGGTCCACCGGGGCTTCCAGGTGGCGGGCATTTTTGATGCAAAGTTTCATGCGCGTCCTCCGTCACGGCGCGTGGCCAGCAGATAGAGCACCGCCATGCGCGTGGCCACGCCGGCGGCCACCTGGTCCAGCACCAGGCTTGCCGGGGCGTCGGCCACGTCGTCGGCGATTTCCAGCCCCCGGTTCATGGGGCCGGGGTGCAGCACCTTCGCGCCGGGCCGGGCCAGCGCCAGATGGCGCGCGCCCAGGCAGAAGCGGCGGGAATATTCCGCCAGGTCGGGCAGCAACCCCGCCTGCTGCCGCTCCAGCTGCAGGCGCAGGCACATGACCGCGTCCACGTCACGCGCGGCGGCGGCAAGGTCGCTGCAGACCTCCACGGGCCAGTGCTCCACGCCGGCGGGCAAGAGCGTGCGCGGGGCGCAGAGCCGCAGCTTCACGCCCAGCATGTGCAGCAAGTGCACGTTGGAGCGGGCCACCCGGCTGTGGGCAATATCGCCCAGAATAAGCAGGGTGCGGCCCGTAAAGCGGCCCTCCCAGGCCGCCCGCAGGCTGAAGCAGTCCAGCAGGGCCTGGGTGGGATGGGCGTGCCAGCCGTCGCCGCCGTTAACCACGCCGCAGGGCAGCAGCTCCGCCAGAAAGCGCGCCGCGCCGCTGCTGGGATGGCGGATGACAATGACGTCCGGCCCCATGGCCTGCAGGGTCAGGCCCGTATCCTTGAGGCTTTCGCCTTTATTTAGGCTGGAGCCGGTCTTGGCCAGGGAATAGGTGTCCGCCGAAAGGCGCTTGCCCGCCACGTCAAAGGAGGTGCGGGTGCGAGTGCTGTTTTCCACAAAAAACAGCACCACGGTCTTGCCCTTGAGAGTGGGCACCTTCTTTACGGGTCGGCGGTTGATTTCCTGAAAACTGGCGGCCAGGTCCAGCAGGTGGAGGGTATCCACGCGGCTGAGCTGGGTGACGTCCAGCAAGTCCTTGTGGGGCCATTGGTAGATTTCTGTACTGTGCATGGCGGTGCCCGGTCAAAAAAAATCCCCGCTGGAACCAACGGGGGTGGAAAAAAACGGCTTAAAAGCCGCAAAAAGCGGCAGACCAGAGGCTCGAAGCCCTCCCGGCCGTGGGCTGCCGGGCATGGGGGTGGCGGTCTTCATGGGCAAAATGTAGGCGCGGGCCCGGCCTTTGTAAAGCAAAAAGTCGGTTGACGCTCCCTGGGGCTTTGACTAGTTATGGACGCACAGACTGCCGCCCCGACGCCGCCCGCTCCCGGGCCGCCGCCTCCGGACGGCTGCGGCCGCGCGCTCCGGACCGGGGCCGCGACAACCTTACGACACTGCAACAGGGAGGGGGTCATGTTGTTTTCGCTGCTGGCCTATCTTGGCTGTGGGGCTGTAGCCGGTATCCTGGCCGGACTTCTGGGCGTGGGCGGCGGCCTTGTGCTGGTGCCCATGATGCTCGCCATCTTTCCCACCGTGGGCGTGCCGCCCCAGTATGTGCAGCAGATGGCCCTGGGCACCTCGCTGGCCAGCATCATGATCACTTCCATCTCCAGCGCGCGGGCCCACAACAAACGTGGAGCCGTGCACTGGGACATTTTCAAGGCCATCACCCCCGGCATTCTGGTGGGCACCTTCGGCGGCGGCCTGCTGGCCACGCACTTGCCCACCATGTTCCTGAAGGTCTTTTTTATCTGCTTTCTGCTGGTTGTTGCCGTGCAGATGCTCTCCAACTATCGGCCGCCGGCCAGCCGCGACATGCCCGGATCCCTGGGCACGGCCTGCGTGGGCGGCGGCATCGGGCTTGTTTCCAGCTTTGTGGGCATCGGCGGGGGCACGCTTTCCGTGCCCTTTATGACCTTTTGCAACGTGCCTCTGCACCACGCCGTGGGCACCTCGGCGGCCATCGGCTTTCCCATTGCCGTAGCCGGCACCCTGGGCTATATCATAGGCGGCTGGGGCCGGCCGGATCTGCCCGCCGCCAGCCTCGGCTTTGTCAACCTCTGGGCTCTGGTGGGCATAGCCTCGGCCAGTTTCTGCACTGCACCGCTGGGGGCGCGTCTTTCCCACGCCCTGCCTGCGGCCAAGCTCAAAAAAGGCTTTGCCTGTTTTCTGATCATTGTAGCCGCAAAAATGGCCTGGGGGCTTCTATAACCCCCATCCCCAAGCCATGAACGTCCATTGACACCGGAAAAACGGCAGCCTGACGGCATGGCCGCACCACCGGCAAAAAACCTGGGGGAGCGCCCTTCGCAACGCGACGCGCCCGAGCGACACGCTGGACAGCGGCGCGGCGGCGCTTACGCAAGAGGCTGCCAGTTCTGCCGCAGCTTGGGCCGACCGCTGCGGCGCACCCGTGTGGGGGCGGTTCTTCCACTCCACCCGACCAAGACGGAACTATGAAACTACACACCCACAACATCCAGCGCGCACGGGCCATCTGGTGGAACCTGCTCTGGCTCACTCTGGGCTCTTTGCTCATGGCCCTGTGCATTCAGGGCGTGGCCGCGCCCCACGGCTTTCTGTCCGGGGGCGTCATGGGGCTCGCCCTGCTGACCAATTACTGGTCCGACACGCTCACCCCCCTGATCTGGTATTCCCTGCTCTGCGCGCCGGTTTATGTGCTGGGCTGGTTTGTTGTGGGCCGCCGCTTTCTGCTCTATACGGCCTACGGCACGCTCTGCACCACGCTGTTCGGCTTCTGCATCAATTTTACCATCCCTCTGCAAACGGAACTCTACGCCGCAGTGGTGGGCGGCGTGCTGCACGGCACGGCCGGCGGCATGATGCTGCGCACCCTGGGCAGCGGCGGCGGCACGGACGTCATTGCCGTAGCTCTCAAGGACCGCTGGAACGTGCCCATCGGCCAGTTCAACTTCGCCTTCAACTGCCTGCTCTTTCTCGCGGCAGGCACACACATGCCCCTGGACAGCATTGTGGCGTCCATGATCATGATGTTCATCTCGTCCCAGACCCTGGAATACGTGCTGGGCATGTTTAACCGCTACAAGCTGGTCATGGTCATTTCCGACCACGGGGAAGAAGTGAGCGAGGCCATCCTGGTTTCAGAGCGTTTTGGCGTGACCCTTATGCGCGGCAAGGGGGCCTATTCCGGCGTGGACCGCGAAATTCTGCTCACGGTCACCAACAACGTGGCTCTCAAGCGCCTGGAAAACCTGGTCTACAGCATTGACCCCCATGCCCTGTTCATTGTGGAAAACACGTTTTACGTGGCTGGCGGCCAGTTTGCCCGCCGCCCTCGCTGAACGCGGAGGCCCTGTGCACGCCACGCCGCCCCTTTCCTCACCAGCGCAGCCTCTGCCCGATGGCATCGCACCCGATCGGGATGCAGGCCACGGCCCCGTGCTTGCCATCCGCGCCAAAAGCCTGCTGCCCCTGACCGGGGAGGAACCAGCGCGCGGCGCGCGCCTTTTTGCCCCCCTGAAGCGCGTAGACAATGCCGTGCTGGTGGTGCGCCACGGTCTGGTGGAGGCCGTGGGCCGCTGGGGCTCCACGCCCCTGCCGCCGGGCGCGCTGGTGCGGGACGTGGGGCCCGTATGCCTGGCCCCGGCCTGCGTCAATGCCCATACCCACCTGGAGCTCTCCCACCTGGCCGGGCGTACCCGCTGGGAAGCCGGTTTTACGGCTTGGCTCCAAAGCCTCATCCCCCTGCTGAGCCCGCCCCAGGACGCGGCGGCCGCCAGCGCGGTGGTGGCTGCGGCAGAGGCGGCCTGCGCCGATATGGCCGCCATGGGCACGCGCTGCGTGGGCAATGTGGCCGGTTCCCTGCCCCACGGCATCCTGGTGGCCGATGCGGCTTCCCGTGCTGCAGGCCTTACGGTAAGCCATTTTTGTGAGTGGTTCGGCTTTGGCCCGCCCTTTGCCCAGGGGGAAGGCCCCTGGCCGCCGCGCTGCCGCGAGGCCGCCGAGGAAGACCCCTTTCTGGCGGCGCGCTGCGCCCCCGGCGGACACGCCCTCTACTCCACCGGGCCGGACGTGCTGCAAACCGCGCACGAAAACTGCCGCCGCATGGGGCGGGTATTTTCCTTCCACTTGGCGGAATCGCCGGAGGAAACGCAGCTGCTCACGGAAGGCGCGGGGCCCCTGCTGGACTGCTATGCGGGGGTGGTGCTGCCGCCGGACTGGCGCGCGCCGGGCCTGCGGCCTTTGGCCTACGCCCTGCGCCTGGGCTTACTGTGCGCGGGGACCCTGGCCGTGCACGGCGTACAGCTGGACCAGCAGGAAGTGGAAGTGCTGGCGGCCAGCGGCGCGGCCCTCTGCCTCTGCCCCCGCTCCAACCGCCGCCTGGACGTAGGTCTGGCCCCGGTGCGCGAACTGATGGAAAGCGGCTGCCTGCTCTGCCTGGGCACAGACGGCCTGACCTCCAACCGCGACCTGGACGTACGCCAGGAGGCCGCGTGGCTGCGCGAAACCCTGGACGTGCCGCCCGAAGCCCTGGTGCGCCTGCTCACGGTCAACGGCGTAGCTGCCCTCAACCTGCAGGCCAGCGGCGCGGGCCGCCTGGAACCGGGGGCCCCGGCGGACTTCTGCGTTCTGCCCGAAGCGCTGGTCTATTAGAGCATTTAACACTTGAAATGCTCGCTTACGGCAGGCAAAAGCCTGCCTTCTCGCATTTTGTGGCAAGGATTTTCAAAAAAATTCTTGCAGAGCAGTTAGCTCATTTCATTCGCTAACTGCTCTAGAACAGCGTTCCGTTGAGAATACGCATTCTCAACGGTTACGGCACGCTTGTTCCGGCACTTACCCGCGCAAATAACATAGCGGTGCTGTCTGCATCCGCAGCTGGCGCTGCTGTCTTTGCCCGTAACTTTCTCGTTGTAACGGATCAGGCTCCTGCATCTCAGCGTCTGAGCTACGCTTGCGCCTCAGCGACGGGCGGCTGCTGACCTGCCAGGGCACTTCAAAAAGAAATGCCCGCTTGGGACAGGCAAACGCGGGCCAACGCGCATTTCGGAGTGAACCCTTAAAAAGGGCTTGCCCCTGTCTTTGGTCTAGACCCTGCCTTGCCGAACCTGGTCTGTACTGGTTTCTGGGCCGCAGCGACAACCCCCAAGCCCTGCCCTTTCAAAGATGGATTTATGGCGGGGTGCTGCCCTCTATCCGCAAAACCAGCTGCTACGGCCTGCCCCTGATCATGGACGACGTGCAGCAGATCATGCGCCTGCCGGAAGCGTATAAACGCGAGGCGTTCCGCCGCCTGCTGAGCTACGCGGCTCGGCAAAGCGACCCAGCCGAGGGCGCGCGCCTTATGTGCAATATCTGCTGCATTTTTGCCGCCGCCGCAACAGGCGCCCCCTGGGGCAGGCCCGGCTGGCCCTCTGATCTTTCCCTCCCGGGTCGCTTCCCACGGTCCAGCCCCATGCCGGAACCCCTCGTCCGGCGCGGGGCTTTTTGTCCATAAGCAGACATAACGCAAAAACAGCACAACATGCTGAAAAGTTTGTTTAATGCCTCTAAACTTGGCCCTCTTGGAAAAATAACCGCAAAATATTTTCGGGGGCATCGGAAAGGTGTAATAAGTGTAATCTCATTATATTTCAGTATATTAAAGTGTAATATTTTTGTAATATGGTTACACTTTTCCATGTAATAAAATTACTCTTTGCTGTAATTTTTGTGTCCTTTTAACTAACTGAATTTATACAAATATTACAAATAGCCCTAAAAAATGTTACACCATATCACACCTGAATTACAGACGATTACACTTATTACGGTGTTGCGAACCCCTGTGCCGCTTTATATGCAAACACCCCCAGGCAGCCCCTCTCCGCCCATTGACAAACGGTATATTTTTTATACCTTATGAGTATGAAGTTTGAATACGATCCGGCCAAGAGCGCGGCCAACAAGGCCAAACACGGCCTCGATTTTGAAGAGGCCAAGGCCCTGTGGAAAGACGAAAACCTGCTGGAGGTTCCCGTGCTGCGCACCGGGGAGCCGCGCTTTCTTGTCATTGGCTGCATTGGGGGCAAGATCTGGACCGGGGTTATCACATACAGGGGCAACGCCGTGCGCATCATTTCCGTACGGCGCGCCCGCAAGGACGAGGTGGAACACTATGGATCGTGAACATATTTCCGCAGAGGAATTTGACCGCCGTTTTGACGCTGGCGAAGACATTTCCGGCCATGTGGACTGGGCAGCAGGCCGCAGGCCCAACAAGCAGACACAGCGGGTAAATGTGGACTTTCCCACCTGGATGGTGGAAGCGCTGGATACGGAGGCCCGCCACCTGGGCGTGAGCCGTCAGGCGCTGGTCAAGGTCTGGATAGCCAACTGCCTTGCGCGTGACGCCCACAGCGCCAGATAAAATTCATCCACGCAGAGAAGATAAGAAAAGCCGGAGCAATCCGGCTTTTCTGTTGCCCTGCGAACAAATACCACCTGCCTATGTGCAAATAGGTTCCGCATACCTAACGAATACACCAAAAACATTTAAAACTCTTTTAATATATAAAACACATTTTGACCCTCCCCCCGAAAAGTATGCCATTAAAAAGTTCGTGTTCCTGACATAGGAGCACAAGGATGAAACGTAGCAGATTTACCGAAGAGCAGATTATTGGGATATTGCGGCAAGCCGAGGCAGGAGTGCGCGTTGTCGATTTGTGCCGACAGAACGGCATCTCGGACGCGACATTTTATAAATAGCGCAGCAAATTCGGTGGGATGCAAGTCCCTGATGCCAAACGGCTACGCAATTGGAGGATGAAAACACTCGGTTGAAGAGGATTGTCGGCGAACAATGGGGACCACCTCTGAGGTCCTGTCCGTTGAGGTTCAGTTTTTTTAATCAACCTGAAACTGAATCAGAGCCGCGGTGAAATTGACAAGAGCGTGCGAATGCTCGGTTGCAGCTTCATACTTTGCTCCTGCCATGTTTTAAGGTGGGCGAACACCTCCTGTAATGTGATGTTTGCGAGGCTTTCCGGATCTGGTTTCTGGTTGAGCATCTTGCAATGAAAATATGCTTCAACAGCATACTTTATTCGGCCAATTTCCTTGGATAGCTGTAGCGCATTGCCTCCTGCGGACTTGTGGCCCAGATAGAGCAATGTGCATGCATGCTGAACAATTTCCTCTTCGCGAGGAAAAGCGGCACAGTCTAATACTCCGTTTGTGCCACCGGCGCTAAAGCCTCGACAGATAGTCACGATCATCAACCGCGCTTGGCAAAAAGAGGTAAACTTAGCCATCACAAGGCCCGTATACACGCCAGAGATGATACCTGTAACAATGCTCAATCCAATGTTGATTGATAAGTCTTGCCAATTCATCTGCCACCTCATTTTTGAGTACCAAAGCGCCATGATAGGGCTTATCTCTGTAGAGAGCCTGAATCCTTTGAGTGGGGGGGAGAGGTGGTCCCCATTGTTCGGACAGCAAATAGCGCTTTGTCAGCTAGTTTTACCCTTATCAGGCTGCCTTTAAAAGTCCTTGTTCATGAAAACGTTCTGGGGGGACTACAACCAGCAGCGTCCGCACAGCTCCTTGGGCTGGCTGACGCCAGAAGAATTTTGCCGACAGAACAGAACCCATAACCCAACAGGAACCACTAAGTTACAAGTGGTATACGCAATGGGGTAAGGTCAACGATTGCACATGACATTAATATCAATAAAATAATAACATGCTTGAATGATTTGTTTTTATTTTCATATCGACATCTCGAAAAAATATTTTGTATGTCCTTTTGTATGTCCCAACAAAAAAGGGTTTATGGTGAATAACCATAAACCCTTGATTTAATTGGTCGGAGCGACTGGATTCGAACCAGCGACTTCCTGCTCCCAAAGCAGGTGCGCTACCAGACTGCGCCACGCTCCGAAATTGGTTTCCGTATCGGCTTCGGGCTTGGTTTAACCATTGGCGGGCGGGGGGTGTCAAGCCCCTGCGTCGCATCGGCGCGGCTGCGCCCTGCTCTGTCCTGCCGTTATTTTTTTGGCGGCGCGGGCAGGATGACGGCCCCGCTTTTGCGGTCGCGGCGCGCGCGTTCCGGCACACGCACGGGCACAAGGTCGCCACTGGCCAGGCCAGCCGCATCCTCCAGCAGGGCCAGCCCTTCGTCCATACAGGCATAACGCGCCTCGCCGCGCAGCCCCGGCACCGCAAAAGGTGCGGAAAGCACCCTGGCCAGACTCTTTGTCACAGCCGACGGCGCGCCGCCCTCACCATGCCCTCTGTTGGCGGGGCCTTCTCCGGCCATCGCGCCGCGCGCCTCCACCGTTCCGGCATCCCCTGCGGCACGCGGGGTCAACAGCAGGGGCGCAAGGCTCAAGCCGCTTTTGGCCAGCCTCGCCTGGACAGAAATTTTCTCCAGCCAGGCAGGCGCGCCGCCGCTGTCAAAGGTAAAATGACACCAGCCCCGGCCGCGTTCTTCCAGCAGAGGGCAAGCCGCACTGTGCGGGCAGGGAGCCACGGCCCGCAGGCCGCCCTCCAGGGCCAGACGACGCAGGCGCATGACCGTGCCGCCGCCCAGCCTGGTGCCCGGCTCCACCACCAGCAGGTCCGGCCCGGACACAAGTTCGGATGCCGCCCCGCACGGGCTTCCGGACGCCACAACGGACACGCCGTCCTGGCTGCGGTCCGCGCTGCGACACGGGCCGAGCTTCGCCGGGCTGTTCCCTCCTGCCGCGTCCGCCAGGGCCGTGCCCGCTTCGCTGTTCGCATCCCGCTCCCAGAACAGCGGCCCCAGCGAGGCCAGCAGGGCTTCCAGCCGTTCGTCCCGACAGCCCTGGGGGCGTTCTTCAGCCTCCACGTCCGCATCTTCATGCGGGCCGTGCCCGCCGTGTCCGCCAAAACGCAGTTCGTTGAGCACATTGGCCGCGCTCACCAGCCAGGGCCGGGTCCGTCCCCCGGCCAGCAGCGGGGCGGCGGCGCGGGCGGCGCGTTCCAGGGGGGCGCGCGCCAGGCGCACGGGCCAGACCGGTTCGCCGCTCAGCTCGCCCAGGGCGGCCAGCAGGTCCCGGCCCAACTCCAAAGGTTGCACCGCCGTATCCACGGCCAGCACCTGCACGGGAGCCCTGCGCCACTGCGGCCGGGCCAGCCAGAGGGCCAGGGGCAGGGTCAGCGGCCCGGACCCCAGGTCCAGCAACAGGGCCTGCCCCCCGGCCGGAGCTGCCGCGCGCGGGTCCGACAGGGGCAACGCCGCCAAAAGCCGCGTCAGACGCAGCAGATTCCAGGGCAGGAAGTAATACAGATAGGCGCTCACCGCCGCCGGAGAGCTCCAGTACGGGCGCTGCAGCCCGGCCCGCTCCGTGGTGAGCAGCTGAGACAGGGCGGCCACATCGTCGGGCAGAGAACGCCGGTGGGCCGCACTGAGCGGACGGACCCGGCGCAAGGCTTCGGGCAGGCGTTCCAGCAGAAGGCGCGCAGCCTCAGGCACAGGGGGCAGCAGGCGCTCCGCCGTTGTCCAGAGTGAAGAGCCGGGCCCGCCGACAGACGGACGCCCGGCCTCCGCTTTCCTTTGGGACGCGGCTCCCGCGTGGGACGCACGCCCTGCGGAAGAGGGACGGGCCGGACGTTCCGCCGGGGGACGCGGCCCCGTGGGCTGCGGCGCGTCCCGACCCGCACGCGACGGGCGCGACTGCCCGGACGGACGGCGCTCCCCATCCGGCTCCCCCCGCCCCATACCCTTGCGGTCAGGCCAATGGCCCTGCCCCTGAGCAGCGGGGTTTGCGGGGGACGCGGGCTTACGGGGCCGGGAACCGTCCCGTCGGGATTTGGGGGACGACGATACGCCGCGTGGAGCGGCGGCAGAGCGGGACATTCAACCTCCAAAGCGCATCTGACGCAAATAGTCGTGCGCAAAATCCGGTTGTTGGGTGAGGGCCAGGACGTGGGCCTTGCAACAGAGCCGGGCTACAGCCGCGCCCCGTTCCGGACAACGGGCCAGCAGGGCGGCCCCTTCCAGAGCCGTGTTGCCCACGGCCTCGGTGCGGCGGGCCAGCCCGGCGGGCAAAAAGCCCAGGGTTTCCAGATCCTCCAGACAAACGTGCGCCCCCAGACTGCCGGCCAGACAAAGACGCGCCACCCCGGCCACGGGCAGATCCGCCGCCCGGAGCAGGGCCTCCAGGGCCAGGGCAAAGGCCGCCTTGACCTTGAGCAGTTCCTCCACATCCCCGGCATCCAGCCACAGGCCGTGCGGCAGACGCAGCCGCCCGTGCTCCAGACCGGCGGCCAGACGGCGGGTCAGAGGCATGGCCGGGGCCGGGTCCAGCCGCCCATCGGATTGCAGCAGGCCCGCGCGCAGCAGCACGGCCAACAGGGACAAGTACCCCGTGGCGCTGATGCCGCGCGCCCGCGCGGCAGGCTCCGGCTGCGTGCCGGGCCCGACAGCGGCACAGGCGGAACAAGGACAGGCCGCGCCGTGGGGCGCGGCCGCCGCAGGCTCCGCAAAAAGCCGCGCCGTCAGGCCCAGGGGCGTGAGGGCAAAGCCCGTGACCACGCCGGGCCCGGCCTGCTGGCCGCACTGGGGCCCGATGCCCTCCAGGGCCGGCCCCAAAGGCACGCTGGTAAGCCAAAGCGCCGTGTCGGTCAGCAGCGCCATTTCCCCATTGGTGCCCATATCCGCCAGCACAAAAGGCCGGGGCGCGCCGCGCTCCAGCAGGGCCGCCAGCCCGGCGCTCACGTCGCCGCCCACAAAGGGCGCGGGCTGGGGCGGCACATAGACGGGCGGCAGACCCGGCACGTCCGCCACGACGTCACCGGTAAAATCCAGCCTGTAGGGCGCGGCGCAGAGGCCCGATACGTCGCGATCCAAAAAAATGGCCGTCATGGCGGGGTTGGCCGCCAGACACAAGCGCACGATCCGGCCCACGCCCCGCACCGCCAGCCCTTCCGCCACGGCCTGCAGCTCACGGCGGACCAGCGCCGCCAGAATGCCGCGGCCTTGCGGCTCCCGCGCCACAGCCAGACGGGACATGACGTCCGCGCCGGCCCCGGCCTGAGGATTAAGCCCGTGCCCCTGCGCCGCCGTCCTGCCCTCCTGATCCACGGCCTGCCAGTACAACGAGGTAGTGCCCAGGTCCACGGCCAGGACCAGATCCGGGAGCGCGTCGACCTGTGAGCCAGGCGCAGCCGTTTCCGAGCCAGGCGCAGCCGTTTTCGAGCCGGGCGCAGCCGCTGCAAAGGCGGACGTGCCAAGCTGCCCCGCGTGCAACCCCGTCGGGCTCAATGCGGCTGCTTTGGGGGCCGCCGCCCCTGCCCCCGCGTCGGGGGCGTAAAAATCCTCGGCCGGCAGTTCCAGTTCCAGATCGCCCCCGGCCTCCGGTACTGTGTGACGGCAGGCGAGCCGCCAGCCGACGGCCAGTTCCTCCGGCGTAAATACGGCGCTTTCGGCGGGCAGCGGGGGTGGGGCAGCGCGACGAAAGCGCAGCCGGCAGCGGCCGCAGCGGCCCAGCCCGCCGCAGAGGGGCAGGGGCGGCACAAGGCCCGAAAGCCAGACGGCCTGCGAAAGGGGCACGCCCGGCGCGGCCTCCAGCTCAAGAGGCCGAACGCCCGCCGCCGGGTCTGGAGAAAAAAGACGCAGACGCATGTCCGCAGCCTGCCTCAAGGCCGGGGCAAAGGCAAGGGAAACCGCGCCCGGGCCTTTGCCGCTTGTCAAACTGGCCTTTTTTTTGCATTATAAAAAAATAACGCCGTGCTGCGGCAAGACCTTCCGGCGGGGGCTCGGGGCAGACATGAACAAAGTGCTGGCGCAAGACGAAGTTGACGCCCTGTTGCGGGGCCTTTCGGGCGGCGAAATTGAAAGCGAGACCGAAGCGCCGGAGGACGACTCCGGCATTGTGCCTTTTGACCTGGCCAACCAGGACCGCATCATCCGCGGGCGCATGCCCGTGCTGGAAATCGTCAACGACCGTTTTGCACGCCTCTGCACCAACGCCCTTTCCAATGCCGTGCGCAAAAGGGTGGAGCTGAACCCCATTTCCATTGACATGACCAAGTTCGGGGAGTTCATGCGCTCCCTGCCCGTGCCCACCTCCATCAACATTTTCAAGATGGACCCTTTGCGGGGCAACGCCATCATGGTGGTGGATTCACGCCTGGTCTTCGCCCTGGTGGAAAACGTCTTCGGCGGCTCCGGCTCCCAGCCCAAGGTGGAGGGCCGCGAGTTCACCCGCATTGAACAGGCTGTGGTGGACAAGATCGTCAAAATCGCCCTGGACAACATGGAAGAATCCTGGCGGCCCGTGCACGATGTGAAGCTGGAGCTGGTGCGCAGCGAGATCAACCCCCAGTTCGCGGCCATTGTGCCGCCCAGCGACGTGGTGGTGGTGATCACCTTTGAGGTGGAGCTGGACACGGCCCTGGGCTCCATGGTCATCTGCCTGCCCTATGCCACCATCGAACCCATCCGTTCCAAACTGCACGCCAGTTTCCAGACCGAACGCCTGGAGGTGGACCACGCCTGGGTGGCCCGTCTCAAGGAACGGCTCATGGAAACGCCCGTAGAGATGAAGGTGCTCTTCGGCCGCACCACCATCACCGGCAACCAGCTGCTGCGCATGCAGGTGGGCGACGTGCTGGTGCTGGACACGGACCAGGAAGACCTGCTCCCCTGCACTGTGGCGGGCGTGCGCAAATATCAGGGCATTGCCGGCACGGTCAAAGCCATGAAGGCCTTTCAGATCATCAAGGAAAACGAGCCGCAGTACACCTAACACCCGCAAGGAGTGTACAAATGCCAGCTCCACGAGAGTTACAAAGCCTCGGAATAGAAAAATTTATAACTGAGTATAGCTTTTTACTTCGAAACCCAATCTCAAGACAGCAATCAACTATCTAATAGACAAACGAATTTCTAATGAGGCTGGAGCTGCACGAAGAGCTAATGCCGCCCGCAAAATTTTTTCAAACCCTTTCCTCCTGCGGGAATGTCTTACCTATGTAGCTTTTCAAGCAAAAAAAATTGACGCAGGGATAATTGCTCAAGCCAAAAATCTTTTGGCAGCACTCCCTCCCCTGAGTCATTAACCTACTCCCTTTAAACGTCCGGAGCGGATTTCGCGCTCTGTGCGCAAACGGCGCAGCTCCGGCCCCAGAATAAGCACTTCCGCCGCAGCCAGATGCGGCGCCACGGCCACGCCTGGGGGCACAGGCGCATCGGCCTCATAACCGCCCTGCGCCGGCCGCAACAGCACGCAGCGGCAGCCCGCGGCCAGGCCCGCCTCCACGTCGCGCACCCGGTCGCCCACCATCCAGGAGCGCGCAAGGTCCAGGCCCATTTCTTCCGCCGCGCGCAGAATCAGCCCCGGCGCGGGCTTGCGGCAGGAACAGGGGCCGGTGATCTCCGGCAGATGCGGGCAGTAATACCAGGCGTCAATGGCCGCGCCCTTGGCCTCCAGATCGGCGTTGATCCAGGCTTCCAGCTCGTGCAGGGCCGCCAGGTCGTACATGCCGCGCGCCAGGCCGGACTGGTTGCTGACCACCACCAGGGCATAGCCCACGGCGTGGAAGCGTTTGAGCGCCTCCACCACGCCGGGCAGCCAGTGCCAGTCCTCCTTGCGGTGCACATAACCCGTATCTTTGTTCAGAGTGCCGTCCCGGTCCAGAAAAATGGCCCGCCGCAACACGCCTTGCCCGTCCATAGATCCTCCCCGCGCAAAAGTTTTCAGCCTGGATGCCAACCAGCACCACGTGCCGCAGGCCGTTTGGCCCGCACCCCGGCGACCAGCCCAGCATAGCCCAAAAACCGCAAGGGTAAAAGCGGCGGCCGTAAGCTCTGCGTCCACAGCGGACGTCAAAAGTTGCCCGCCACAGGACGCTGTGCCCTTTTCCCCAAAAACAACGCCGCCGCGAGGGCACAGGATGCCTTCGCGACGGCGCTTCCACAGGCGGATTCCCGCAGGCTCAGGGGTCGGCCCCCTAGAGCATTTAACACTTAAAATGCTCGCTTACGGCAGGCAAAAGCCTGCTTTCTCGCATTTCGTGGCAAGGATTTTCAAGAAAATCCTTGCAGAGCAGTTAGATCATTTCATTCGCTAACTGCTCTAGCCTGCGGGAAATATGATCGTGTTATTGGTCCGGGGCGTCCACCGTACGCCGCACCAGGGCCAAGGCCAGCACCGCCGCGCTGGCGCCGCAAGGACGTCCCTCGGACTCACGCAGGCGCTCCCGCACAAATCCAGCCATATCCAGGGCCAGCACCGCGTCTGTAACCGCCGTGCGGCCGGCCTTTTTGTTCGCTTCCAACACGGCGAGGTAGCGCTCCAGAGCCTCCAGATCGCGCTGTTCCGGCGCGTATTCCGGCTCTGGCGGCGACGCCGCCGTGGGAAGCGCGCGCAACCAGTCGTGCATCATGACCATTCCTCCCTGAATCGGTCATTGCTTCCCGTTTGTGGGGGCGCGCCCGCCCGCCTCCACGGCGCGCCGTAACGGCCCCTGTTTCTCCACAACACTTCTCATTATCGGTAAACCGACAAGGTTCTTTAGGGCAGATCCCCAGTGGACATGCGCATCCGCAAAAACAAAAGGAACGCTGCCGCGGGCTTTGGCGCACAGCCAAGCAATGATGGCGCATCATGGCGGGGCCGTGCCCGCGCAGTTGCCGAGGGCTCGGCATGCCTGAAATATTCCGGGCGCAACAAGGGCATCAGTTCGGACGTTTTTGCTGACCATGCAACTCTGCAGGACAGATTTTTCCTGCCTTTTTCATGGTATAACTATTAACATAATTGTAGCGATAGCGTTACAAATCGCGGCCCGCTTGCAAGCCGTGGACGTCATGGCTACTATCGGCAACAATGCTGCTTGAATGAGGAGAGCCTATGCCGACACCCATTTTGCACAAGGAACGCCTGATCCCGGGCAAAACCAGCAAGCTGGTGCTCCACGCGCCGCAAATCGCCCAAAAAGCGCGGCCCGGACACTTTGTCATGCTGCGCGTGAGCCCCACGGGCGAACGCATCCCCCTGACCATAGCGGATACCGATCCCGCGCAGGGCACCATCACCATCGTCTACCTGGTCATGGGCAAGACCACGGCCATGCTGGAAGAACTAAACCAGGGCGACGCCGTCCTGGACGTCTGCGGCCCCCTGGGGCACCCCACCCACATTGAAAAGCACGGCACCGTGATCTGTGTGGGCGGCGGCACGGGCATTGCCGCCATGCACCACATCGCCAAGGGGCACGCCCGCGTGGGCAACCGCGTGGTGGGCATTATCGGCGCGCGCAGCAAGGATCTGCTGCTCTTTGAAAAGGAGCTGGCCTCCTTTGTGGACGAGCTGCTCATCTCCACAGACGACGGCAGCTACGGCCACAAGGGCCTGGTCACCGACCTGCTGCGGGATCGACTGGAAAAGGACAAGGCCGTCTTTGAGGTGGTGGCTGTGGGGCCCGTACCCATGATGGCCGCCGTGGCCGAAACCACCCGTCCTTTCGGCGTCAAAACCACGGTAAGCCTCAACCCCATCATGGTGGACGGCATCGGTATGTGCGGCGCCTGCCGCGTAAGCGTAGGCGGCAAGACCAAATTTGCCTGCGTGGACGGCCCCGAATTTGACGGGCATGAAGTAGATTTTCCCGAACTGCGCCGCCGTCTGGCCGCCTACCGGGAACAGGAACGCATTTCTCTTGAAGCCTACCAGAGGTCCACACATGGAAACTAGCAAGCCCAAAAAGACCGTGGCCCCCAGGACGCCCATGCCCTGTCAGCCCGCCGCGGTGCGCCGCGGCAATTTTAAGGAAGTGGCCCTGGGCTACACCAGGGAAATGGCCCTGCAGGAGGCCGCGCGTTGCCTGCAGTGCAAAAAGCCCCTCTGCGTCACGGGCTGCCCGGTGGAAGTGCCCATCCGCGACTTCATCCACCAAGTGGCCCAGAACAATATGGACGCCGCCTACCGCATCATCAAAAGCACCAACAGCCTGCCGGCGGTCTGCGGCCGGGTCTGCCCGCAGGAACACCAGTGTGAAGGCAAGTGCGTGCTCAAGGCCAAGGGTCAGGCCGTGGCCATCGGCCGGTTGGAACGTTTTGTGGCCGACACCTACATCGCCACCACGGCCTGCGAGCAGGTGACGGGCACCAATGCCTGCTCCCTGCCGCTGGACGGCAAAAAGGTGGCCTGCATCGGTTCCGGTCCCTCCTCCCTCACCTGTGCGGGCGTCTGCGCCGCCGCGGGCATCCGGGTGGACGTGTTTGAGGCCCTGCACGAGCCGGGCGGCGTGCTCATTTACGGCATCCCCGCCTTCCGTCTGCCCAAGAGCGTGGTGGCCACGGAAATCGACGGACTGCGTCAGTCCGGCGTGGAATTCCACCTTAACAGCGTGGGCGGCCGCACCGTGGACGTGGCCGATCTGCGCAAGGACTACGACGCCGTGTTCATCGGCGTGGGCGCGGGCCTGCCCACCTTTTTGGGCGTGCCCGGCGAAAACCTGGTGGGCGTGTTCTCGGCCAATGAATACCTGACCCGTGTGAACCTGGGCCGGGCCTACGACTTTCCCACCCAGGACACCCCGGCCTTTCCCGGCAAAAACGTCACCGTATTCGGCGCGGGCAACGTGGCCATGGACGCGGCCCGTACCGCCCTGCGCATGGGCGCGGAAAGCGTGCACATTGTCTACCGCCGCACCAAGGCCGAAATGCCCGCCCGCCTGGAGGAAGTGGAGCACGCCGAAGAAGAGGGCGTGCAGTTTGCCATGCTCTCCGCGCCGCTGCGCTTCAACGGCAATGCGGAGCTGCACCTGACCTCCGTCACCCTGCAGAAAATGGAACTGGGCGAACCCGACGCCTCAGGCCGCCGCCGCCCCGTGCCCATTGCCGGATCGGAATACGACATGTCCACAGATCTGGCCATCGTGGCCCTGGGCACGCGCTCCAATCCCATCCTGCTGGAGGCCACCCCCGATCTGGCCCAGACCCAGCGCGGCTACATCCAGGTCAATGAGGAAACAGGCGAAACCTCCATCCCCAACGTCTTTGCCGGCGGCGACATCGTCACCGGCGCGGCCACGGTCATCCTGGCCATGGGCGCAGGCCGCCGCGCCGGACAGGAGATTGTCCGCCGCCTGCGGGGCTGAACAAAACGCCGTCTGCGCGTAACCAGCTATTTTGCCGCGGAGAAGAAAGCCCGCCAGGGGCTTTCTTCTCCGCGGCTGTGCCAGGGCTCTGCGTCCTCGATAGCCTGACCCCGGACAGTTTTTCCCCTGCGGCCGTGGCAAGGCCCGCATATTCTTGCCGCTGCGAGGCATCGGCGGCCTTTCTCCTCGCGCCTGGGGGCAAGGCCTCACCGCCCTTGGCGGCCTTACGCCGTACGGCCGCCCTCTTGCGCACGCAACACACAAAACGCCCTTTCCGTCACGCGCCCCCCGCACCACCACACCTTTTCCTTGCGGCGGGGCCTGCGCGTGCGGCAGCTTCCGCCGACAAATTTTAACCGCACAGCTTCACTATAAAATTGGCCTTTACATTCTGGTGTCCCTGCGCCATGTTCATCCCTACCGTCAAGGCATTGCATCCGTAAAACGCCCTGGCGGCGTAGCCGATTTCGCCCGTCCTTCTCTGGACGGGGCACTCTTTTTTTGTGCTCCGCAGGCATCGCACATGGCATTTGTTGACTGCTCAAAAAAATATGCGCTTTGGGATCTGGCCTTCCTGCTTGTCGCGGCCGGCTACGCCCTGATTGGCCTGTGGGGGGTGACGCAGCTCTCCGCCAACGGGCTGGCCATCAGCAGCGACCTTTGCTGCTACGCCCAGAATATCGCGGGCGAGCTGCACCGAGGGCTGTTTGCACAGGATCCTTTGCTGGCCGTGCCCACCACGGCCAATTCCATCGTCAACCTTCAGTCCGCGCTGGCGGGCCTGCTGCAGCCCGGCGGCGACATTGCGCAGGGCCTGCTGCGGGCCGGCGCGGCGGGCGTTTTTTTCCATTACGCCGCCTTCTATTATCTGGGCCGCCGCCTGCTGGGCGCGCCCTTGCCCGCCGCCCTGTTCGCTTTGCTTACAGGCGTGACCGTGTGGGTCAACTTCGGCACGTACTGGGGTTTCGGTTCGGGCGACATCACCCCCCGGGTCTTCTACGCGGCGCTCTTTCCCCTGCTGCTGGCGGCGACGCTTTCCGCCCTGGATAAACCACAGCTGCGGCCCATCATCCTTTTTGTTTCGGGCTGCGGCATGTACCTGCACGGCATCAGCTCCCTTGTGGCCAGCTGCATGCTGTTTACAGTCTTTTTTTTCCACAGGGCCCCCAACGACAGCCTGCGGCGGCACTGCCTGTGGCTGCTGCTCAGCCTTCTGGCCTGGAGCGTCCCCACGCTGGCCTTTCTGTGCAGTTCCATCAAAACATCCTCGGCATTTTCGGCGCAAGAGCTGGCCGCGCTCCAGCACGTCTTTGGCCGGCGCTTTCTTGAAGATGAAGGCAATCGCTGGCACAGACTGATCAGCCATCTGCACTACGCCAGCGACAGCTTTCCGCTGCTCCTGGGCGGCGTAGCCGGATTTTTTATCGTGCGGCGTTGCGGCACCCCGGTCATGAAGAGGCTGGCCTCCATTGTGCCCACCCTGTTTTTGGGCGTGTGCACCGCGGTACTGCTTTCCGTGGCCGAAACAAGCCTGGCCGAAAGGCTGCACAGGCTGCCTCTTGGCTCGGAACTGCTGCGCGGCGTCCGGTTTGTTGTGCTTCTGTGCTGGCTCATGATCCTCTGCGCCTTTACCTGCCTGTGGCGGCGCGCCCCCCGCTGGGCCGGCGGCATCGCCCTGGCGGCGGTGGTCTGCGTGCTGGCCTTCGATCAGGGCCGCTGGGCCTGTGGGGGGCGGTACGCCTTGCGGCATGCCCTGGGGCTGCAACAGCCGGCCGCCGTACAACGCCTTGCGCGCAATGCCGCCGATTACGGACAGGCCCTGCAGGCCCTGCAGCGCATTGTACCGCCGCAGACGCCCGTTTTTGCGGAACCCGACGCCATGGCTGTGCGCTATCAGCTTTACCGGCCCCTGGCCTACGCCTTCAAGGACGGGTCTTCCTACCTCTACAATGAAGACCCGCGCGGGGCGGCGCGCTGGCTTGACCTGGCCGCCACGCGCGATACTCTGGGGCTGACCGCAACATGGCTGGCCTCAGGCGCGGCATGGATTTTGTGCGGCGACATGGCAGAAAGCGAAAATATCGCCCGACACGGCCGTATCGTCTGGAGCAATGACCGCTGGTTTATCGCCAGGCGCGACCTTGCGCCCGAAACCCCTCTGCAGTGAGGCATCGCATGGAGTCCACACTTTCCGTAATCGCACCGGCATACTGTGAAGGCGCCTGCCTGGGCGCGTTTGTGACCGACCTTATCGCCGTGCTGGACCAACTGCGGGCGGAAACACGCCTGGGCTACGAAATCATTTTGGTCGACGACGGTTCCACTGACGACACCTGGGCCGCCATGCGCGCCCTGGCGCAACGCTATCCCCGCCTGCGCTGCCTGCGCCTGAGCCGCAATTTCGGCAAGGACGCCGCGCTTTCCGCAGGGCTGGAAGCCGCACGCGGCGACGTTGTCATCACTATGGACAGCGACATGCAGCACCCGGCCACGCTCATCCCCCAAATGGTGGCGCGCTGGCGTACGGGCACGGTGGACGTCATTGACGTGCGCAAGCAGGAACGACAGAAAGAATCCTTTTTCAGCAGGTTCTGCGCGCTGACTTTCTACCGTCTGTTTCAGGCGCTGACCTCCTATGACCTCAAAGGTTCCGGCGACTTCAAGCTCCTGGACCGCAAGGTGGTGGAGGCCTGGAAAAGCCTGGGCGAACGCAAACCCTTTTACCGCGCCCTGACCTCATGGATGGGCTTTCGCCACGAACAGATCTTTTTTACGCCCCTGGCCCGCCACGGCGGCACCAGCAAGTGGAGCCTGGCCCGCCGGGCCACTCTGGCTGTGGATTCCATGACCTCGTTCAGCGGCAAGCCCCTGCTGCTCATCGGCTGCATCACCCTGCTCTTCTACGCCCTGTCCATTTTTGTGGGCTGCGAGGCGCTGTGGAACTATGCCACGGGCCAGGCGCGGTCAGGCTTTACCACGCTCATCCTGCTCACCCTGCTCACCGGCAGCGCCATCCTCACCGGCCTCTGCATCCTCTCGGCCTACATCCACCACGCCTTCGTCGAGCTGAAAGGCAGGCCCCGTTTTCTGCTTTCGGAAACACTGGAAAGCGACACCACGGAATTCTGACCATGCAGCCTTTTTCCCGCCCGGAAAACACGTCGCCCATGCGCCTTATTGTCCATGCGGACGATTGCGGGCTGACTCCGGCCGTCAGCGCAGACATTTTTGCCTGCCTTGCCCAGGGCCCGCTCAATTCCGTTTCCGTCATCATGGGCGGTTCCCACGCTACGGAAAGCCTGCGGCGGCTTGCTGCCCTGCCGTACACGCGCGTCTGCCTGCACCTCAACCTTCTTGAAGGCCGCTGCTCCGCCCCCATCCCGCAAGTGCGCCCGCTGGTCACTGCCGATGGCGTCTTCCGCCACAGTCTGGGCCAGCTGCTCATCGCGCTGGCCTGCGCTGTCGGCAGCCGCAAAAAAGCCTTGCTTTGCGCCATCCGCACCGAATTTGAAGCGCAGATCGACGCCTTCACCACCGCCTTTCCCCAGTGGCGGCAGCGGGGCGGGCTGCACCTGGACGGGCACCTGCACGTCCATACCATTCCAGCCCTGGCGACAACCATGCGCGGCCTCCTCCACGAACGCGCGCCCGCCTATGTGCGCCTGCCCAGAGAGCCCGCGCATCTGCCGCCGCTGCCTGCGGCGCAGCTGCTGACAGGCTGCGCGCGCCGGGCCCTGCTGGCGCTGTGGTCGGCCCGCTTCGTCTCCCTGCTGGATCAGGCCGGCATTGCGCACAACGACTTTCTTTGCGGCCTGGTTTCCGGCGGCAACCTTACCGCCACGCGCGCGGCAAAAGCCCTCGCGGCCATCCGCCGTCAAAGCCAGACCTCCCCGCTGGTGGAAATCATGTGTCATCCCGGCGGCCAGAAGGCTGACGACCCCTGCCTGCGGCACAGCGCTTTTTACCACAGCCCCGCGCGCCATGTGGAAAAAACCATGCTGCTGGACGGCAGCCTGAGCGCCGTACTGCGGCGGTACGGCCAGCCGTGCGCCTTTGCAGCGGCAAAGGCTTCCTGAGGCAGTGCCGCCGCCCATGCGGACACTTCTTGCCAATGCCCTGGTTTAGCGCTTACATCTGCGAACGGTAAAGGCCATGAACGGAACCGACGCTTTTTTTAGTTTTGTACGCAGCCTGCTGGCCAGGCGCTGGGTGCGCTTTGGCATGGTCGGCGGCACTGCGGCCCTGTGCTACGCGCTGCTGGGCCTGCTGTTTGTGAACGTGCTGGGCCTGCCCGCCCTGGTGGGCAATGGCCTGGCCTATGTGCTGAGTTTTGTGGTCTCCTACCTGGGGCAAAGCCTCTGGACCTTCAGCGCCCCCCACACAAAAGCCGCACACAGCGCCATGCTGCCCCGCTTTGCCGCCACCCAGGCTTTGGGACTGACGCTCAACACCCTCATCGTCTGGCTGCTTATGAGCCTGGGGCTGAAATACGAAACCGCCATGCCCATTGCCCTGCTGCTGGTGCCCGTGGTGGTCTATGCGGCGTGCAAATATTGGGTCTTCCGCCCCAGGCCCGCGGCACGCTCCCACGACAACCCCTGACCACGGGCCCCGACGCCTGGGCACGCCCCTTTGTCGCCGCACGCGCCGCCCCTGCCCCATAAGGAACGCCCCATGATTCTCGCCGACCTGCACACCCACACCCGCTATTCCCACGGCAGCGACACCCCCGCCGCCATGCACGCGGCCGCCGTGGCCCGCGGCCTTACGCTGCTGGGCTTTTCCGAGCATTCCCCCCGGCCTGCGGGCTTTGACTACACCCACGAATACCGCGAGCAGCTCACCCGCCACCTGCCGGACTATGTGCGCGAAGTGCAGGAGCTCAAGACCGCCAATGCCCACGGCCCCTGCCGGGTGCTGTTCGGCATGGAAATGGACTGGCTGGAAGGACAGGAAGACTATACCCGACAAGGCTGCGCGGCCTACAACTTCGACTACCTGCTGGGCAGCGTCCATTTTGTGGGGCACTGGGGCTTTGACGACGGCGCAGAGCCCTGGAAGGCTTTTTCGCAGGAAGAATGCGAACAGCACTACCGCGCCTACTTCGCCGCCTGGATCGCCATGCTGCGCTCAGGCCTGTTCAACATTGCGGCCCACCCGGACCTGATCAAAATCTTCTCCGTGGAGCAGTTCCACATCTGGCTGGCCAAACCCGAAAGCATGGCCCTTGTGCGCCAGGGCCTCACCGCCCTGCGCGACGCGGGCATGAGCATGGAAGTTTCCTCCGCCGGACTGCGCAAGGCCTGCCGCGAAATCTACCCCGCCCCCCCCATCATGGCCGCCGCAGCGGAACTGGGCCTGCAGATCAGCTTTGCTTCCGACGCCCACGGCACCGCCGACGTGGGCTACGGCTTCGCCCGCCTGGCCTCCTACGCCAAAGCCTTTGGCTTCACCCGCCACACCGTCTTCGACCACGGCCGCCGCAGCGAGTGGACATTTTAGAGGGGAGATTTTTTTGTGGGGGGAAGGGAACTTTTGTGAACAAAAGTTCCCTTCCCCCCACGCCCCCCATCCTTCAAAAAACTTTTTTCCCCGAAGGAATACGCCGGGCGTACCCTGCCCGAAACAACTCTGCATGGCAGATGACCACGGTGCGGGCTTTTGCCACCCCGCACCTGCACATCCACGTCATGGCCCGACTTTGTTCACCGCAGCTACCACATCCACGCCATAGCCCGTCCTTGCTCACCGCAGCTACTACATACACGCCATAGCCCGGCTTTGTTCAACGCAGCTACCACATCCACGTCTTGGACTCCCCCCGGAAGTTGCGCGCGGCATAAAGGGGTGTGGTCGCGCAGCGGCACACCCCAGCCGCGCCGGGCACAGTCGGGCTGACGCCCAACCGACAGAAGGGGAAAGGTGAGAGCAAACGCGAGGAGAACCTGTGCGGCGCGAAGGATACCGGCCGCGGGACACGACAATAGATTTAGGCTGCAGGGCCTGCGGCTGTTGCGCCCGGCATAAGGGACGCGGTCGCGCAAGCGGCGCGTCCCAGCCGCGCCGAACATGGTGGGGCTGCCCTGGGAAAGCGGGGGGTTATGGGGGTTGTAGGGGGCCTAAGGGGGGGCGCAGCCCCGCCCTTGGCCCCCTGCCCTCGCCGGAGGCGGCCCAAATGCCATAAAAAAACCAGGCCGCCA
Organism: Desulfovibrio legallii; assembly: GCF_004309735.1. Lineage (NCBI taxonomy): Bacteria > Pseudomonadati > Thermodesulfobacteriota > Desulfovibrionia > Desulfovibrionales > Desulfovibrionaceae > Desulfovibrio > Desulfovibrio legallii. The sequence continues at coordinate 168,613 of NZ_SIXC01000005.1, read as the reverse complement.
TGCCCGCAGGGCAACAAAAAGTCCCGGTCAGGACACGCCTTTTTCTCCAGTCGCCGCAGGGCGACAAAAACTCCCGGTCAGCCCCCCTTTTCTCCAGTCGCCGCAGGGCGACAAAAACTCCCGGTCAGAGTTCCCCCGCCCCCGGCGGGCCCCCTTTACGCAGGATGCTCCCGCGCCTTGATCAAGGCCAAAGCCCGCTGGGCCAGCTGGGTGACTTCGGGCTTGGAAATCTGGTCGTCCGCGCCCACGCTCACGCCCTTGTGGCGCAGCTTGTCCGTGATGAGCGAGGAAAACAATACCACCGGCAGTTTTTTGAGCACCGGGTCGGTCTTGATGCGGTGGGTCAGGTTGAGGCCGTCCATGACGGGCATTTCAATGTCCGAAACCATCACGTGCACAAAATCGTTGATGTCGCACCCGGTTTCTTCCGCCCGGCGCTTGAATTCTTCCATCCTGTCCCAGGCGGCCCGTCCGTTGGAAACCACCTCCACGGCAAAGCCGGCCTTTTCCAGCAGGTCGCGCAGCATTTCACGCACCAGGGCGGAGTCGTCCGCCACCAGCGCTTTGTAGCCCGTATTGGTCCAGTCCGCGCCCAGGTCGTCCAGACGCAGGCCCAGCTTGGGGTTCAGGTCTGCCACCACTTTTTCCAGATCCAGCAGGAAGACGATGCGGTCCTCCAGCTTAACCACGCCGATGACCGTATTGTTGGACACGGCAGCCACATATTTGTTGGGCGGTTCCACCCGCTCCCAGCTGATGCGGTGGATGCGGTTGACGCCCGAAACCATAAACGCTGTGGTGACGTTGTTGAATTCCGTCACAATGGTCTTGGGCTGATCTTCCGAGGCCGGATGGGTTTTGCCCAGCCACATGGCCAAGTCCACCAGGGGGATGATGCGCGAACGCAGGTTAAACGCCCCCAGCACGCTGGGGTGCTGCACTTCAGGCAGTTCCGTGACCTTGGGCATGCGGATGATTTCCAGCACCTTGGCCACATTGACGCCGTAGTAACCCCGGTACCGGTCGGGCGGCGGAGGCGCGTCAGCGGGTCTGTCCGCCGCAACGTCCGTCTGGTCGGGCACGGCCTCGTCCAGATAAAATTCCACCACTTCCAGTTCGTTGGTGCCGGCTTCCAGCAAAATATTGGTCTGGGCCATGCTGCCTCCAGCAAAAATATCCCGCGCAGATCGGCCTTGCGGGCTGTTTCGGGCTGCGCCCGCCTTGAAACAATGACAAAAATACCTCCGCCCTACAAGGACGCGAGCCGTTCTTCCGCCGCATCTATGAGGCTTTTCGGCGTGGATGCGCCGGCCGTTAGGCCTGCGCGCCGATTTTGCGCAAAAAGGTCGGCCTGCAGCTCGTCCACGCGCTCCACATGGTAGGTGGGTATGCCTGCGGCCCGGGCCACATCCGCCAGACGGCGGGTATTGCCGCTTTCGCGCCCCCCCACCACAACCATGGCGTCAACGCGGGAGGCGATGTTGCGGGCCTCTTCCTGGCGTTCGCGCGTGGCGTCACAGATGGTGGCAAGCACCGTGAGTTTTCGCAGGCGCTCCAGCAGATAGGCTTCAATAGTACCGAACAGGGCACGGTCCTGCGTGGTCTGCGAGGCCAGCACATAAGGCCGGTCCACAGGCAGGGGCAGAGCCGTCAGCTCTTCCATGCCGCCAAAAACGTGGGCCGGCCCCCCGGCGTAGGAAACCAGGCCCCGCACCTCTGGGTGATCTGCCTCGCCAAAGAGCAGCAGCACCGCCCCGTAGGCCGTGGCGCGGGCAATGGCCAGCTGCGCCTTTTTGACCTTGGGACAGGTGGCGTCCAGTACGCGCGCGCCGCCGGCGCGCAGGCGCTCCTCGGTCTGGCGGGTGACGCCGTGGGCGCGGATGACCACCACATCGCCAGGGCGGGCTTGCTCTGGGTCGTCCAGACGCGCCACGCCCTTGGCCGCGTACTCTTCCTGCACCTGCGGATTATGGATAATGGGGCCCAGGGTGCAGATGCGTTCCGTATCCGCCGTGCGCTCCCGCAGGGCGGCCTCCAGCTTCTGCAGAGCCAGACTTACGCCCATGCAGAACCCCGCGGTTCCGGCGCGGATGACCTCCATACCGATTTCTCCTCAAAAACGTGACAAGCCGTTTGTTCCAAAGCGTGTTCAAAAAAGATGGCTCTGTGCCGTACCACTGTCGCAGCCGTCCAGGAATTTGTCCAGCGCGGCGGCCACGGCCTCCCAGTCTTCACAGCGGCAAAGCTCCTGCCGCAGGGCACGCGCTCCGGGCAGGGCGCGCACATAGCGGGGCACCACCGAGCGCATCTTCCACAACGCTGCCCGGCCGGGGCAGTGGCGGCGGGCCAGGGCTATATGGCGCAGAATCATGGCTTTAAGGCCGACAGCGTCCTGAGGTTTAGGGACGCAGCCGCGGCAGAGGGCTGCGTGGTCGGCGAAAACAGCGGGATTGTGCAGCGCGCCCCGCGCGTACATGAGACCCGCGACGCCCGTGCGCTCCAGGCAGGCCAGGCCGTCCGCCGCGCTGAACAGGTCGCCGCTGGCCAGCAGGGGGATGGACAAACGCGGAACCAGCCGGGCCAGAGCCTCCCAGTCCGCCGTGCCGCCAAAGCCCTGACGCGCCGTGCGGGGGTGCAGGGTCAGCCAGCCCGCGCCGGCGTCCTCCAGACGCAGGGCCAAGTCGGGCAGCACGGGGCGGGCCGCGTCCAGGCCCAGCCGCAGCTTAAAGCCCACGCGCCCCGGCCCGGCGGCGGCCAGCATGGCCCGGGCCACGGCCAGGGCGTTGTCCACATGGTCCAGCATGGCCGCCCCCGCGCCCTGACGCAGCACCTTGGGCACGGAGCAGCCCATGTTCAGGTCAAACCAACCGAAGCCCGCCTCGCGCAGCAGGGTTACGGCCCGACCCAGAAAAACGGGCTCAGCCCCGAACAACTGCACCACCAGGGGCTGATCCTCAGGCAGGGTCTGGAGCAGTTCATTGGTGCCGGGGCTCTGGTAGGCCAGGCCCTTGGCGCTGACCATCTCCGTAACGCAAACGGCAGCCCCGTACTCCCGGCAGAGCAGGCGAAAGGGCAGATCGCTGTACCCAGCCAGGGGGGCCAGCCAGGGGAATTCCCGCCCAAAAGGCAAGGCTGCGGGATTGGCGGGACAAGAAGGCAGGGACAGGCTCATGCAAGTTCTTTGGGGTCCGACCCGGATTTGCGCCCCGCGGGCGGCGCGGGGGCGGCGGTGGGGGACGGCGTTGGCTGGGGCGCGGGGACAAAGCCTGCCGGGCCGTCGGCGGAGGGGGCCGCCGAGACAACGCTTGCGGCCGCATCCTCGGATGCGGGATGCGCCGGACCGCCCGCAGGCGGCTGCGGGCCCGTAAGGGTCACGCGGGCTTCGGCTGCAGGTGTGGACCGGGCCGGGGCGGGCTCGTTGGAGCGGGCCTGCGCGGCGTTTGCGGCCGCATTGCCGGGCGCGGAGCGCAGAGGGCCGGGCAGCTGGTCCGCCTGAGTGGGGGCAAGGCCTGCGGCGGCCCCGGCCTCGCCTGCCGAGAGCAGGGGATCCGTCTCCTGGTCGTCCCGCCAAGCGGGCATGGCAGGCATGGGAAAGGCGCACTGGCCGTCGCGGCAGCTCACGCGGCGCAGCAGGGTGGCGGCCAGGCGCAGGCCCTCGTTGATGGTGTCGGCCACAAAGCCATTGCTGAGGTAGTCCAGAATGCCCGTGCGCTGCAAAATATTGCGCACGCTGCTGCTGCCCACCACCAGAATGACGGGCATGCTGCGGGCATAGCAGCGCTCCACAAACTGGGCCAGAGCGTGCGCACCCGATGCGTCCAGCCAGAACACGCGCGAAAGGTGCAGCAGCACCAGTCGGGCGGGTTCGCGGTCCTCTTCATAAAGCTGACGTTCCAGCTCATGGATGGCCCCGAAAAAGAGCGTGCCTTCGATGACGTACACGGCCACGCCGTCGGGCAGATCGGCCGGGGCCTCGCGCAGCAGGGGGTCGCCGGGCTGCAGACGGCGCACACGGGGGTGGGAGGTCTTGTAAATGAACAGGACCAGCGAGAGCAGCACGCCGATGAAGATGGCTTTTTCCAGATCAAACAACAAGGTGGAGAGAAAGGTAATCAGCAGAACAACACGGTCCACGCGGGTGGCCACCAGACACAGGCGGATGGCCTCCACGTCGATCATTTTGAAAGAAATGAGCAGCAGTATGCCCCCCAGGGCGGGCAGGGGCAGCCAGCGGATGAGCGGGGCCAGAAGGAAAAGCATGGGCAGAGCCAGAATACCGGAAAAAACCGTGCCCATACGCGTACGCCCGCCTGAGGAAACCATCAGAGCGCTGCGGGTGAAAGAGCCGCAACCGGGAATGCCCGAAGTAAGCCCGGCAGCCAGGTTGCCCAGCCCTTGGCCGATGAGCTCCTGGCTACCGTCAAAGGAATCATTTTTGACGTTGGCCAGTTGCTTGCCGATGGCCAGGGATTCTACCGTGCCCAGCAGGGCCAGGGCCAGGGCGGGCATAAAGAGATCGCGCAGGGCGTCCAGATCAAAAGCGGGCGGCAGGGAAAGGGGCGGAACCACGCTGGGGATGGCCCCCACCAGGGGCACGCCGCGCTCCCCCGCGCCCAACAGGGCGCTGACGGCCGTGACCACGGCCAGCGCCGCCAGTGAGGCGGGAAAGCGCCGCGAGACCCGCCGGAAGGTCAGCGTCAGAACCACGGTGAGTACGGCCAGGGCCAGGCACCAGATGTTGGCCTGGGGCAGACCGTGCAGTGCGGCGAAAATCTGGTTAAAAAAGCCGGCGGGTTTGGGCCCGGTAAGGCCCAGCACCGTGCTGATCTGCCCCACGGCAATGAGCAGGGCCGCGCCGGTGGTAAAAGCCACCATGACCGAATGGGAAATGAAATTGGCAAGGTCGCCCAGCCGGGCCAGGCCCATGCCGATCTGGATCAGCCCGCAGAGCACGGCCAGCCCGAAAACGTAGGCCATGCGGGCTGCTTCGGGCAGGCTGGAAATAAGCACGCCCCCCACGCTTACCGTGGCGAAGGTGGAGTAGATGACCATGGAGATGGCGTTGGTGGGCCCGGCCGCCATATAGCGGGAAGAGCCCCACAGGGCGGCCAGGGCCACGGGCAGCATGCAGGCGTAGATGCCGTACTGCGGGTGCACCCCGGCGATGATGGCGTAGGCCATGGCCTGAGGCACGGCCATGGGCGTCACCGTCACGGCGGCCAGCAGGTCCGCGCGGAAGTCTGCGCGGGAGTAGCCCCGCAGGGTTTCCAGAAAGGGAAAGAAGCGTGCGGCGCGCGTGTTCACGATAGTTTCCGGCGTCCTCTATGGCGTCTGCGGCGTCTGCGGCGTCTGCGGCACACGCAGCCGTCAGGGGGGCACAGGCCGTGCCCGTTTACTGATTGTCGTCTTCCAGACGCAGCACGTCGTGGCCCAAAGCGTAGTGCATAAGCCGGGGGCGCTCGGCGGACTTCATCAACGAATTGATGATCCGCGTCATGCGCCTGTTGCCTTCCAGCACGCCGCCCAGATGACCGGCCAGCTCGGTGAGGTCTGTGCGGGCGAGGATGCTTTCCAGCTCCAGGGCCAGGCTGCGGCCGCGCGAGTCTTCAGGAAATTCGGCCAAAAGTTCGCGGGCCAGGCGCAGGGCGCGGGCCTGGTTGGCGTCGATGTCCTCCACCAGTTCGCCGCAATATTCCGCCTGGTTGCGCATGACGTTGAGGGCGTTGTTGCCGTAGTGGGCCATAGCCCCGGCGGCCTTTTCCAGTGTGTCGCGGGCCACGGCCACGCGGCGGCCTACGGAAAGTGAAACAATGCTGGCGCACTTGGACAGAAAGCGTTCGTCAAAACTCTCAAAGCCGTATTCCCGCTTGGTGTAAAGCATGACCAGACCGAAAGGCGGACGGTTGCTGCGTTCGCGCAGCACAAAGGCCAGGCGGGAGCGGTAGCCTTCTTTATAAATAATGCAGTCGAAAGATTCGCCCCCACGGTCCAGGGCGTGCAGGTTGTTGGAAACCACATAGCGGGTGTGCCCTTCAAGGATGGCCCGCATGACCGGGTGTCTGCGCAGGCCCTCTTCCAGCATGGGGGCCACAATGGGGATGCTTTTGCCGTCCACCTGGTTAGCCGTGCTCACCACCCACTCGCCGTTGGGCGTGCGCAGGCGACAGACGTACATTTCGGCATACAGGGCGTGAACCAGGATTTCCGCGCTCTGGCGCAGCACCTCGCTGGGCGGGGCCATGCGGTCGGCAATGGAAAGCAGGTCGTTGGACACGCGCAGCAGCATTTCCGTGTCATTCTGCATGGAAGCCACGGAGGTGAGCAGCATGAGCAGGCAACGCCAGCTGCGCATGGGCACGCCGCGTACGGCGGGATGGTAGCCCGTATTGAGGGTTCTTTTGGCCGCCGGCAACAGAGCCAGCGCGGCGACGCGCATTTCCGGCGGGGCATACTTGAGAAGGCGCTTGATTTCTTCGCGGATATACTCGGGACTGTGCTGTGACACGGTGAACTCCATACCCGCAGGCCTGGACAGGGCCAAAGCGGCCCCGAGGACGGTCGCCCGTCCGGAACCAGCCGCGCCCGCCCATCTGCGGAACCGGACGCGCGTTTTCCTGAAACCGCTTTTCCGTCGAAAAAAAAGTATACGGCTTCGGGGCCGTCCGGTCAACGCCGTTCAGAAAATTGACCGCATGTGTCACACTGTTCACAAGTTGTCGGCAACAAATCGGAAACAAAGGTTATTTTTTTAGTGGCAGAAGAATTGCATTACCTGCGGCGGGCCCTGCACGCCAGAGCCCGTAATGAGGTTTGCCATGAAACGCCGTACTGCTCTTTTACTGCTCATGCTCGGTCTGCTGACAGCCCTGCTGGTGCTGGGCCTGCTGGCGGGCTTTGTACCGCAGACCGAAGGCCCGGAGCTGCGGCGGCGGGCCAACCCTCGCGTGGTGAGCCTGACCCCCGCAGACCTGCCTGCGCCCATCGTGCCCCTGGGGGACGGCGCGCGCCAGTGGGCTGTGCGCAGACCAGTGACGGCCGCCTCGCCCAAAGCCGGTGCCGCGCAGGGCCGTGCCGGACCCGCTGCTCCGCACGGCGCATGGCCGCCGGAGTTGCGGGCCGCCGTGGGCGAGCCCGGCGGCTTTGCCCCCTTGCTGTCTCTGGACGGCGCAAGCCCTCCCCTGCTGCTGGGCAGCCTGCCGCCGCTCTACGGCGACGCCCTGGACACCGGCGGACGGCCCCTGCGCTGGCTGACGGGGCCCGGCACGCTGGCGGGCTACAGCCCCTGGCAGCCCCCTGCGCCGCAAGCGGTTGCCCCGCCTTTCACGGGCGAAGACGCAAGCCCCGCCGCCCTGCACGCCCGCGCGGCCCGCTACCGTCGGCTGGTAGAGAATTTTGCCCGCCGCTACGACCTGGATACAGACCTGGTCTACGCCATCATTCACAGCGAAAGTGATTTTTCGCCCACTCTGGTCAGCAACAAGTCGGCCATGGGGCTCATGCAGATTCTGCCAGACACAGCCAGCGACGAAGTGCACCGCTACCTGTACGGCCATCGCGGGGAAATCGGCTTTGACGAACTGCGCGTGCCGGAGGTAAACATCCGCTACGGCACCACCTACCTGCACATTCTGCTGACCCGTTATTTTGCCGGAGTGGAAGACGAACTGGCGCGGGAATACTGCGTTGTGGCGGCCTACAACATGGGCCCCAACCGTTTTCTACGGCTTTACGGAGCTACGGACGCGGCCGCCGTGGCCCGCATCAACACCATGAGCGCGACGGAGCTCTATGCCGACCTGACCTCCCGCCTGCCCGCGCGCGAAACGCGGTTCTATGTGGCCAAGGTGCGGCGCATGAAGGACCACTATGCGGCCCTGCGCTGAATGCCCCTGGAAAAAGGTTGTGGCGGACGGCAAAACAACGTACATCTGAACGGCCGACGGCGGTCCGGACCTTCGCGTCGCCGGCTACTTTTGATCCCCACGCCGCAGCGGGCCCGTCCGACCGCCCGGAGAACCGTCGGGATATCCCACAAGGAGTGCTCACTACCATGCGAATTTCTCTCTTTGCGCCCCTGGCCCTGGGGCTTTGCCTGCTGCTTCCCGCCTGCCAACAGGCTGATACCGCCAAACCCCAGCTGGCCGTGGTGGACATGGCCCGCATCATGCGCGACAGCGAACCGGGCAAAGCCGGCGTCAAATTCCTGGAAGGCATCCAGGCCGAAATGCAGTCTTCGCTTAACGACATCCAGTCCCGACTGCAGAAGAACCCCAACGACGCCCAGGCCCAAAAAGAACTGCAGACCATCTACATGGCCGCCCAGCAGCGCATGCAGACGGAGCAGCAGAACGTGATCAACGTGCTCTACGATATGGTTCAGCGCGTCATCAACGGCTACCGCACCGAAAAGGGCTACGCCGTTATCCTCAACAGCGAGGCTGCGGCCGCCTATGACGCCAAGGCCGACGTCACCGCCGACATCGTGGCTGCCGTCAACAAGCAGAAGGTGGACTTCAAGCCCGCCGCCAAAGAAGCCGACCAGGAAGCCAAGGAAGCCGCGCCCGCCGACAAGGCCGCCGGCAAGGACGTTGCGCCCGCCGCTGACCAGAAGGCCGGCAAGGACGCCAAACAGGCCCCCAAGGACGCGGACCAGAAGGCCGCGCCCGCCAAGAAGTAAGGCCGTTGCCGGGGCTTGCCCCGGCACGCCCGGAGAGCAACGTCAAAGACCGCCCGTTCCGGCGCTTAACCGTGCACGGCGGACGCCTGCTTACGCAACCGCCAAGGCGTTGCAACGTTGCAAGGCCCCTACCGCAAACACTACACGGCCCGCCCGCGGCGTCGGCATATGCCCGGCGGTCGCAGGCGGGCCAAACAATCGTCGCCGTATTCTCATGCTCTACGCTCTTGCCGCCGTTGTGCCGGTTTTTCTGATCATCCTCGCGGGCGTTGCCCTGCGCAGCCGGGACGTGCTGCCCGAAAGCGCCGGCGCCGTACTGGGGATTTATGTGCTGCGGGTGGCCCTGCCCCTGCTCATCCTGCATCTGCTGGCCGACGCGCGCCCGCAGGACCTGGCCCGCTGGGGCTTCTGGGTGGGGGTCATCGGCTCCCAGCTCGCAGTCTACGCCCTGGGCTATGCGGGGGACAGGCTGTTCTGCCGCCGAGGGACAGGCCCGGCGGTCGTCAGCGGGCTTTCCTGCTCGGCCTGCAACGCGGCCTTCGTGGGCCTGCCCATTGTGGCCAATCTGCTGCCCGGCGACAAAGAGGCCATGCTCGCGGCGGGGCTTGCCACCCTCACGCCCAATGTGGTCATGATTCTGGCCCAGGGGCGGCTGGACCTGCTTAACAGCGCGGCAGTCCGGGACGGATCCGGCACGCTGGTCCGGCTGGGGCGTTTTCTGCGCGTGTTCTTCCTGGGCAACGCCATCTTGCTCTCCACCCTGCTGGGTATGGCCCTGGCCGTATCCGGCCTGGGGCTGTGGACCCCGCTGGACCGCGCCGCCAGCCTGATAGGCTACACGGCAGCGCCCTGCATGCTGCTGGCCCTGGGGCTCGACCTGCACCAGAAGCTGCTGCTGGCCCGCCGCCGCGCCCAGGGCCACACCGTGCTGCGGCAGTGCTGGTACCTTGGCTGCAAACTGCTCATCCATCCCCTGCTCTGCTGGGCCGCCCTGGCCTGGCTGGGCGTCGGCGGCCGCTGGCTGGTAGTGGGCGTGCTGGTCAGCGCCACAGCCACGGCCCTGTTGGTCACAGTCATAGCCGAAGTTTACAAGGCCGTACCGGAAGAGGCCGCCCTCACCGCCGTGCTTTCCAACGGCGTAAGCCTGCTTACCCTCACGGGCTTTGTCTGGCTGTTCCAGTACCTGGGGCTGATTTAAAGCCCTTGCACGCCAACATGCCTAGACCACGTTACAAATGTCTATTATCAAAACGGCAAGGCCTTAGCCGGCCACGTACTTCTTGAGCAATTCGTACCAGTGCCCGCGCGAAACCCCGGCCGCGGCCGCGGCCCGACGGGCGTCGCCCCCGCACTGGGCCCAGAGGCGGCGCACATAGGCCGCCTCGGCCTGACGCTTCCACTGGCGCAGGCCAGGCAAGGGCGCGTGGCCCGTTTGGTCTGCCGCCGGCAGGGGGGCGGACGCTTCCCGGCCTGCGGCGGCCCACTGCTCTGGAGTATCCGGTCTGGCGCTCCGGGCCGGAGATGTGCCGTCCGCTTCCGTCCAGGCCTGCGGCCAGTCGTCCAGGCCCCGATCGTCCCACATCCACCCGTTCTGGGCTTCTGCATTCCGGTCCCGCCCGGCCTGATCCCGCCCGGCCTGATCCCGCCCGGCATGGCCCTGCCCCTTGGCGTTCCGCCCGGCGGCGCGGCCTTCACAACAACAGGTCAGCGAATCCACGCCAGCCAGGCGGCGGCGCGCCGCATCCACCCGCACGCGTGTCGGCAAGTGCGCGGGCAACAGCACATCCGCCTGTCCGGCGGCCAGACAGGCGCGTTCCAGGCTGTGGATGAGTTCCCGCACGTTGCCCGGCCAGGCATACTGCAAAAGCACGTCCAGCAGGGGCTGCGCCAAGGCTTTTTCCGGCAGATCGTTGCGCAGACAAAAGCGCGTCACGGCCTGCCGCGCCAGGGCCGGGATCTCGTCCCGCCGCCGCCGCAACGGCGGAATCCGGATGGTCAGGCCCTGCAGACGGTAGAGCAGATCAGCCCGGAACAGCCCCTCCAGAACCATCCCCTCCAGGTCGCGGTTGGTGGCCGCCACCAGGCGGAAGTCGCTGGACACCTCGCGCACTTCGCCCACAGGCCGAAAACGCCGCTGCTCCAGGGCGCGCAAAAAGGAGCCCTGTACGGTCAGGGGCAGATCGCCCACCTCGTCCAGAAACAGGGTGCCCTTGTCTGCCGCCAGCAACAGGCCCTCGCGCGCCCGGTCCGCCCCGGTAAAGGCCCCCCGGCTGTGGCCGAAGAGGTGGCTTTCCACCAACGTGTCCGGCAGGGAGGCGCAGTCTACCGTCACCAGGGGCCGCGCCGCGCGCGGGCTGTTGCGGTAAAGGGCCTTGGCAAAAACCTCTTTGCCCACGCCCGTTTCTCCCAGCAGCAGGACGTTGACCTCGCTGCGCGCCGCCTGCCCCAGGAGCTTGAGGGCCCGGCACATTTCCGGCCCGGAACCGGCTATGTGCCCGCTGTCCAGGAGCAGAGCCTCCGTAGCGGGGTTGCGCTGCTGACGAAAGGTCAGCACCTGGCGCAGGCACTGTTCAATATCCCGCACGTGCAAGGGCTTGCACAAAAACTCCCAGGCGCCGGAACGCAGGGCCGCTTCCACCGCGTCGCCGTCCCCGTGGCCGGTGACAATGATCACGTCGGGGCGGCCCGGCAGATGCGCAAAGTCGTTCTGCCACTCCAGGCCATTGCCGTCCGGCAGCCAGACGTCCAGCAGGACCACGTCCACGCCGGTGCGGCCTTGCTCCAGACCTGTCCGCAGGTCCGCCGCCGCCAGAGCCTCATGCCCCAGCCGGGCGCAGGCCACCGTAACCATGGTGCGCATAAGCGCTTCGTCGTCAATCACCAGTATGCGGGCCATAGGCATCCAAATCAGGTTTTACGCGGCCATCATACGGATACCGCGACGTCCGTGTTCAGGCTTCCGGTGCTTCCAGGGCTTCCAGGGCTTCCAGGGCATGGCCCAGGGCGGCGGTCAGCGCCGTGCGGGCGGCAGGCGCATCCTGCGGGCGGGCCTGCTCCAGCGCGGCGGCGGCACGGCGCAAGGGCTCAAGGCACAGGCTGCCCGCAGTGTTTTTGCAGGCATGGGCCTGGCGGCGCAGTTCCGGGCCGCAGGCGGCCTCCAGGGGCAGCGCGGCCAGGGCAGCGGCCCTTTGCCGCAGATCCTGCGCGGCCACGGCCGCCAGTTGGGCCAGGAGGGCGGGATCGTTGTCCACGGCGGCCAGGGCGGCCTGACGGTCCCAGACCGGCAAAGGTGTTGCCGGGCCAAGGGTGGCCGCCAGAGCCTGACGCAGGACCGCAAAGGTAAAGGGCTTGCGCAGCAGGCCGTCGGCCAGGGCCGCGCGACGGCGGGCTTCGGCCGTTTCAGTCATGGCCGGCGAGGCCGTGCAGAGCAGGATTTTCTGGTCGCTGGGCACGGCGGTGCGGCCCTGACGCACGGCTTCCAGCAGGTCCAGACCGCTGCGGCCGGGCAGGCAGGCGTCCAGCAAAAGCACATCCCAAGGGCCGCGGGAGGCGTCCCGCAGCAGAGCCAGGGCCGCATCGCCGTCGTCCAGGGCGCGCACGGCAGCCCCGGCGCGGGTCAGCATCTGTTGCAGATAGTAGGCCGTGGCCGGATTGTCCTCCACCAGCAGCACGCGCAGACCGGGCAGCGCGTCCCGACCTGCGGCCCTCGGCAGGGGCGGCGCGGCAAGGGCCCCGGAAGAGGGCGCAGGGCCTGCGGGCTCCGGCGGCAGCGCGGCGGACGCGGCCGGTGTCGCGGCCGGGCGCAAAAGAACTTCCAGAGTAAAACGCGCCCCCTGGCCAGGGCTGGAGCAAAGGCGCACCTCGCCGTCCATACGTCGGGCCAGCTGGCGGGCCATGCCCAGGCCCAGGCCCGTGCCAGGGCAACTGGAAGCGGCCTCCCCGCGCTGAAAATTGGCAAAGACCCGTTCCTGCTCTTCCGGCCGCAGACCTGGGCCCGTGTCCGTCACGGCCAGGACGCAGCGCAGCCGGTCCCCCTCAGACTGGGCGCGCACGTCCACTTGCACGCCGCCCAGTTCCGTAAATTTCACCGCATTGCTGACCAGGTTGCCCAGAGCCTGACGCAGGCGAAAGCAGTCGCCCGTCACGGTCTGGGGCAGGTCCGGGGCCGCCTCCAGGCGCAGGAAAAGGCCTTTGGCCTCGGCCACAGGACGGTAAAGGGCCAGGCATTCCTCCAGACAAGCCCGCAGATTGAAGGGGATTTCCCGCAAGGGGGGCGCAGCCTGTTCCAGAGCGGCGTGGTCCGTGATGTCGCCGACCATTTCCAGCAGGGCCCCGCCCGCCTGGGTCAGGTAGTCCAAGGCGCGGTTTTTTTCCGGCGCGCGCAGGTCCGGACGGCGCAAAAGCTCTGCCATGCCCAGCATGGCAGAAAGCGGGGTGCGCATGTCGTGGCCCAGACGGGCCAGCAGGGCGCTTTTAAGGCGGCTGGTTTCCTCCGCCAGCCAGCGTCGCCTGGTCAGATAAAGACTGGCGCCGCCGACGCTCAGCACGCCCGTAAGCCCCAGCAGGCCGTAGAGCAGGTGCATGTGGCGGACCTGCGTTGCCAGACCGCGTTGGAAATCCGTGGCGTCCTGACTCACGCTGATGCCGCCCAGGATTTCGCCTTCAGCGCGGTCATGGTGGCAGCGCAGGCAGTCCTGCCCTGCCGTAAGCACACTGAGCAGGCGCAGACGCCCCTGACCATCAGCCTGCGGCGGCGCAAAAATTTCGCGTGCGCCTTCGGTGCAGCGGGCAAGCGCGCCGCTTTCCCAGGCGTCGGCCAGATTGTCCGGACGCAGGGGATGCGGACTGACGATGCTGATGCGCAGGCCCGGTTCGGCCACGCGCTCGGCCAGCTGACGGCTCATGTAGGCGGGGTTCATAAGCACCAGGGTGCGGCCGTCGGCAACGGCCAGGGTGCGGTCTTCCTCCGGCAGCCAGGGATTGGGTGGGCCGTAAGGGCTTTGGCGCACATAGACGCCGCCGTGGGCCGCGTTCCAGTTGCGTACGTCCAGCAGCTGCTGGGCCACTGTGGCCAGCCTGGTGCGCTCCAGCTCCAGACGGTGCGCGGTTTCCGCGTGCAGAGCCTGACGGTAGAGCCCAAAGACCAGGGCCAGCCAGAGCGCGCAGGCCGCCAGCGGCAGCCAGAGCAGGCGACCGGGAGGATAGCGAAAAGGGCATATGGGGGACATGACAATGGCACCTGGCTTGTCTGATTTTTATGAATACTGTCTTTTTTTTATGAAAAAAGCAACAGCGCGAACCGACGCCATGCTGTAGCTTTCTGTACTTGCTTGAAAAATAATGTGATTTTTTTTACAGATGGAAATAAGAAACTGGTATGCTTTTTGATGTATGCCGCCAAACCGTGGTCATGGGGGCCGCGGGCAACGCATCCAAGGAGGCTTTATGGGAACACCCCGCCATGGACCTTGGCTCAAGTGGCTGGCGGGCGGCGTTGTGGCGGGCATGGCGCTTTTGGGCGTGCTGGCCTACGCCATGACGACCACGGACAGTCGGCCTTTTTGCTCCACCTGTCACATCATGGAAGAGGCCGCCGTCACCCAGAAGAAAGGCACGCACGCGCGATTGGCCTGCAACGAATGCCACGCGCCGCACAACCTGCTGGTCAAGCTGCCATTCAAGGCCCAGGAGGGCCTGCGCGACTTTTGGGGCAACATCACCGGCAAGGACGTGCCGCACCCCGTCAGTCTGCACACCCGTGACGTCGTCAATGCCAACTGCAAGGCCTGCCACGCCCAGACCAACGTCAACGTGGCCAGTATGGACGCCAAACCCTACTGTGTGGATTGTCACCGCAACGTGGCCCACATGCGCATGCGGCCCATCAGCACAAGGACGGTAGCCTATGAATAAGACCGTAGTTTCTCCTCTTTTTGCCGGGGCCGCACTGCTGGCCGTGCTGGCGCTTGGCGGCTGTGAAGATGTTTCCACCGAGCTCAAGGCCCCCACCTACAAGACGGGCATTGCCGCAACGGAAACGCGCATTTCCGCCTTCAAGGCAGCCTTTCCGCAGCAGCACGCTTCGTACATGAAAAACGACGAAGACAAGGTGATGACGGAGTACAAAGGCTCCGTGCCCTACCACAAGAACGACGGCGTCAACCCGCTGCCCAAGGGCTTCAAGCACGCCCAGCCCTATCTTAAAAATCTCTGGCTGGGCTACCCTTTTATGTATGAATACAATGAAACGCGCGGGCACACCCACGCGGTGGAAGACTTTGTCAATATTGATCGCCTCAACCGCTTTGGCGCGGACGGCAAGGGCAACATGCCCGCCACCTGCTGGAACTGCAAAACGCCGCGCATGATGAACTGGATCGCCCAGTACGGCGATTCCTTCTGGTCCAAGGACGTCAACGAATTTCGCGGCAAGGAATCCATCGACGCCAGAGACGAAACCATCGGCTGCGCCAACTGCCACGACCCGGCCACCATGGAGCTGCGCCCCTACTCCGAGCCTCTCAAGGACTGGCTCAAACGCAGCGGACAGGACTGGAACAAGCTCAGCCGCAACGAAAAACGTACCCTGGTCTGCGCCCAGTGCCATGTAGAATACTACTTTACCCACCAGGACAACGGCCCCAAGCTGCGTCCGGTCTTCCCCTGGGACAACGGCAAGAACCCCGAAGACATGTACCAGTACTACAAGAGCCACGGCCCCAAGGGCCCCGACGGCAAGCCCGGCCCCTTTGTGGATTGGGTGCACGCCGCCTCCAAGGTGGGCATGATCAAGATGCAGCACCCGGATTACGAAACCTTCCAGGACGGCCCCCACGGCGCAGCGGGCGTTTCCTGCGCCGACTGCCACATGCAGTACGTGCGAGAAGACGGCAAAAAGGTTTCTAGCCACTGGATGACCTCGCCCATGAAGGATCCTGAAATGCGCGCCTGCCGCCAGTGCCACGCCGACAAGACTGCGGACTACCTGCGCAGCCGCGTGCTCTATACACAGGAAAAGGCGTACAAGCAGCTCATCAGGGCCGAGGCGCTTTCGGTCAAGGCCCATGAGGCCGTACGCCTGGCCAATGCCTATGAAGGCCCCCGACCCGACAACTATGACGCTCTTATGACCGAAGCCCGCGAGATGGTCCGCAAGGGCCAGCTCTTCTGGGACTACGTTTCGGCCGAAAACAGCATGGGCTTCCATAACCCCGTGAAGACCATGAACACGCTGGCCGTGTCGCTGGAATGCAGCGAGCGCGCCGTGGCTCTGGCCACCGAGGCCACGCAGTTCACCATTGCGCCGATCATGGCCAAGGACATCAGGGAAGTGGTGCCGCCCATTCTGGAGCTGAGCCGCAAGCTGCAGCAGGACGGCGAGTTCCTGCAAAAGAACCCCTGGACCAAACTGCTGCCCGTGCTGCCCAAGGCCGACCAGGTCTGGGACGGGCAAAACCGCCTGGAATCCAGCGCCGCGCCCCGATAGCACGCGCGCGTACTTCCTGACCGCTGCGGCGGGGGTGGACCTTTGCGGTCTGCCCCCGCCTTTTTTTGTCCACGCGCGGCGGGCCGGTTCCTCTCCAGCCTGGCAACAGATTGTGCCAAATGGTCCAAAGTTGACAGCCAGAGGTCCAAAGCCTACAAAACTGGTCTAATTACGATTGACATGCAACAGTCACGGTTTCGCCGGGATCGTGTTAATGGAGGGCCTGATGCGCCGAAGAACCTTCCTTTCCCTTTGCTGCGTGAGCGCGGCCGGTCTGCTTGCAGATCCGGCTCAGGCGGATGCGCCGCAAGGCCCGCGTTACGCCATGGTGGTGGATCTGCGCCGCTGCGTGGGCTGCCAATCCTGTACCGTGTCCTGCGGGGCGGAAAATGCCGTACCCCTGGGCGAGTTCCGCACCACGGTCAACGAATACGCTCTGGGCGGCGATCCGGCCGCCGGTCACGCCCCTGCCCTGGCCGTGCTGCCGCGTCTCTGCAACCATTGTGAAAATCCCCCTTGCGTGCCCGTATGTCCGGTGGGCGCCACCTACAAGCGGAAGGACGGCTTGGTGCTCATCAACGCCGCCACCTGCATCGGCTGCGGCTTTTGCGTGCAGGCCTGTCCGTATGACGCGCGCTTTCTGAACCGCGAAACCCACACGGCGGACAAGTGCACCTTCTGCGCCCACCGCATGGCCGCCGGCCTGCTGCCCGCCTGTGTAGAAAATTGCGTGGGCGGCGCGCGCGTTTTTGGCGACCTGCACGACCCCCTAAGTCCGGTCAGCCGCCTGCTGGCCGCCTACACGGGCAAGGTGGCCGTGCTGTATCCTGAAAAAGACACCAGGCCGCACGTCTTCTACCTCGGCCTGGACGCACGCTTCATCCATGCGAACGGCGTGCCGGAGCCGCTGCCCGTGGATCCGGCAGGGAGGGCCAGCCATGACTGAATTTCTTGACCTCGTGCCTTTTGCCCGACCGCCCCAGTGGGGGGCCTGGGAACCCCTGGCCCTGACTATGATCCTGACGGGCGGCGTAGCCTTGCCGGCCGCGGGGCTGGCCGCCTGGCACGCCGCCGCTTCCTGGGCCTACCTCTTTGCCCTCACGGCCCTCTGCGCCTTGGCCTGCGGCCTTTTGGGCGTGTTCGTGCCCCTGGAACAGCCCTTGCGCGTCTGGGAATTTGTGGCCCATCCGGCTTTTTCGTCGTGGACGGCCTGGGGAGCCTATATTCTGCCCCTGGCCCTGCTCTGCTCCCTGGCCCTGCTCTGGCTGCACCGGCGCAAGGAACCTGCGGTCCGCACAGGGGGCCTGATCGCCCCGGTCCGGCTTGCCCTGGCGCTGGCCGCCCTGATTTTGGGGGGACTGGTGCTGGCCTATGCCACGGGCGAGCTGCGCGCCTGCGTGGGGCGTCCGCTCTGGTCCGCCCTCTGGGCCACGCCCGTGTTGCTGGCGGGCGGGACCGCCGGGGCTGCAGGCCTGGCCCTGTTGCTGGCCCTGCGCCTCTGGCCCGTGCTGGGGCGCTGCTCCGCCCCGCCGGAAGGCCTGCGCCGCACCGCGCCCGCCCTTGTGCCGCTCTGCGCTCTGGCCGCACTGCTGCTGCCCGCGCCCCAGGGTTTTGCCCCCTTTGTGGGACCTTGGTGGCACGGGCCGGAAACGCTCATGGTCCTGCTGGGGCTGACGGCCCTGCTGCTGCTGCACAATACGGGGCGCGGCGGCCGGACGGCCTGGGGGCTTGCCGCGCTGCTGTCCGGCGTACTTTTGTTGTGGAAGATTGTACACATGGGGGAAATCTTTGGGCGCAACGCTGCGCTGTATCCGGCGCGTGCCGCCTTTTTTGACCTGCTGCGGCCGGACGCGCTGGCCGCCTTTGCCGGCACGGCGGGGCTGGCCGTGCTGGTGGCCGTGCTCCTGCCCCGGCTGTTGCCGCCGGCCGCCCCCACTCTGGAAGGATAGGACCATGGACGCGAAGAAACGTAAATTTCTGGGCACAGGCGCAGCCCTGCTGGGCGCGGGGGCACTGGCCGCCGCCTCGGCCGGTGCGGGCAAGAACGTTCTGGACGGCATTATGCGGGGCACGGCGGGCATACCCGTGCGCGACCCCGTGAACAAAAACGCTCTGGAACCCGAATACTCGGTGGACGCCCAGGGGCAGGTCAGTCCCGGTCAGGGCGTCCGCACCGCCTTCAACCTCTGTTGGGGCTGCACCACGCTCTGTGGCGTGCGTCTGCACATTGATGCGGGCAAGGAGCAGGTGACGCGCGTGGCGGGCAATCCCTACAATCCGCTGGCGTCCTCCCACGCCTTGCCCATGCAGACTCCCGTAAGCGAAGCCCTGCGCGCCCTTTCCGCCAGAGCCGATGCGCCTGAATCCCCCCTGGCCGGGCACAGCGGGCGGGCCGCTGTTTGCGGACGCGGCGCGGCCATGACCGACGCCCAAACAAACCCCTTTCGCGTGCGGCAGTGCCTTAAACGGGTAGGCAAGCGCGGCGAAGGCCGCTGGAAGAGCATCTCTTTTGAGCAGCTGGTGGAAGAGGTGGTGGAAGGCGGAGACCTGTTCGGCGAGGGGCCGGTGGACGGCCTGCGCGCCATCCGTGAAACACCCGGCCCAGCCAATCCGGAACACCCGGAGTTCGGCCCCCACGCCAACCGCCTGCTTCTGACCTACGCCTTTGACGACGGGCGGGAGGTCTTTTTCTTCCAGCGTTTCGGCATCCAATCCTACGGCACGCGCAACTTCGGCAAGCACGGGGCTTACTGCGGGCTTTCCTTCCGCATGGGTTCCGGCATGGCCCTGAACAATCTGGCCACCAACACGCACGCCAAGCCGGACTTTGAGCACTGCGAATTTGCCTTATTCTGGGGCACGGCCCCGGCCCAGGCGGGCAACCCCTTCAACCGCTCGGCCCGCATGGTGGCCGAGGCCCGCACCCTGGGCAACCTGCACTATGTGGTCATTGACCCGGTACTGCGCCTTTCCGTCACTGACGCCGCGCGCGACCGGGCCCGCTGGGTGCCTGTGCGGCCCGGCACAGACGCGGCCCTGGCCCTGGGCATGATCCGCTGGATTCTGGAAAACGCGCGTCACGACGCGGCCTTTTTGAGCCACCCCACCCTGGAGGCCGCCACTTCTGCCGGGGAAGCGGCCTTTTCCAACGCCACCCACCTGGTCTGCCTTTCCGGCCCGCAGCAAAACAAAATACTGCGCCTGCCCCCCACGGGACAAAAAGGCCCGGACGGTACCCCCCTGCCCGGCGAGCCCCTGGTCATGAGCCTTCAAGGAGAGCTGACCCCGGCGGGGCAGTGCCCCACGGCGGCGCTTTTCTTTCGCGGCGAGGTAACGCTGCCCGACGGAACCACGGCCACAGCGGCCACGGCCCTGCAGTTGCTGAAGGAAGAAGCCTGCGCCCACAGTCTGGACGAGTATGCCGCGCTTTGCGGCGTACCGCGTGCAACCATAGAAGACCTGGCGCGAGAGTTTACCGCCCACGGCAAGCGGGCCGTGGTGGACGTGCACGGCGGCATGATGAGCCTTTCCGGAATGAATGCCACCTTTGCGGCCCTGACCCTGAACACGCTTATCGGCAACCTTAACGTTAAAGGCGGCGTGGCCGTGCCCCCGCCGAACTTCCATAAGGCCGCCTATACCGGGCCGCGCTACGATCTGAACAACTTTCCCGGCAAAAAGGGACCGCAGGGCTTTCCGGCCAACCGCTGCCGCGCCCCCTACGAAAAATCCACGGCCTTCCGGAAAAGGAAGGCGGCGGGCCTCAATCCTTATCCGGCAGATTCACCCTGGTTTCCGCTGACGCCCCCCAATATGCCGGGCGAGCATCTGCTGGGCCACGCCAACGGCTATCCCTTTACCTTTAAAGCCTGGATCAACTGGACGGGCAACGTGCTGTACGGCCACGGCGGGCTGCACAAGGTTATGGACCCGCTGTTGCGCGAACCCAAAAATCTGCCCCTAATCATCGGCATCGACGCCTTTCACAACGAAACCAACGCCTATGCCGACTACCTGGTGCCGGACCCCTGCATGTACGAGGGCTGGGGCGGCTTTGCCGGGGCCTGGTGCGGCGTGCTTACCCGCATGTCCACGGCCCGCTGGCCTGCTGTGGCCCCGTCGCAGCAAAAGACCGCCGAAGGACAACCCGTGTGCATGGAGCAGTTTCTCATTGCCGTGGCCAGACGCATGGATCTGCCCGGCTTTGGGGATAAGGCCATCCCCGGCGCGGACGGCGCGCTGCACCCCCTGAACACGCCGCAGGACTATTATCTGCGCTTGGCCGCTAACATGGCCTTCGGCAAGGGGCAGGTTCAGGCCGCACCCAGTGCGGAAGACACGCGGCTTTCGGGCATCGGGCGCATTTTACCGGACATTACGGCCGTGCTGCCGCCCGAAGAACGCGGCCCCGTGGCCCGCATCTACAGCCGGGGCGGCCTCTTCGCGCCCTTTGCCGCCAGCTACGACGGCGATAAACTGGGCAGCCGCTGGACCCGCGCCTTGTGCGTATACAACGAAGACGCCGCCAAGGCTGTGCACTGGCAGACAGGGCGGCACTACAGCGGCCTTCCTACCCTGCGGACCGGAGAATTCAGCGACGGCACGCCCCTGCGGCAGCACTGGAGCGAGCGAGACTATCCTTTACTGATGATTTCGTTCAAATCCAACCTGATCAATTCCTACGCCATTGTTTCGCCGCGTCTGCGGACCATCAAACCAGTGAACATGGTCCTTCTGCACCCGCACGACGCCCGCGCCCTGGGCGTACTGCAAGGGGAACGCGTGCGTCTGGTCAGCCCCGGCGGCGCGACTGAAGCGCAGGTCACGGTGACGGAAACAGTTATGCCCGGCGTAGTGGCCGTAGAACACGGCTTTGGGCACAAGGCCCTGGGCGCCGCCGACGTCTGGGTGGACGGAAGGCGCATCCCCGCTGTACCTGGCTGCGGCACAGGCATGAACCTTAATGACCTTGTGCCCGGCGACCCCAGCCGCAAAGGCGTTACCGCCCTGACCGAAAGCGATTCGGGCAGCGCTGTGCGCCAGGGCATTCCTGTCCGGGTGGAACGGCTCCGGGGGTAGCGGCGCTACGCGCCCTCCCGGTCCTGGAGCCTGGAATTCCATATGCGCCTACACGGGCGGAGAAAGCTGCACCAAAGGCTTTCTCCGCTTTTTTTGGGGAGCGGTGAGCGACCCGCCCCTTTTCCGCGGGCTATCGCAGGCTATTGCAGCCGGAAATCAAAGGGCAGCAGCACCACCGTGCGCACGGCCCGACCGTCCTTGCTGCCGGGACGAAAGCGCGTGCGCTGCGCGGCCTCCAGGGCGGCGTCCTCAAAATAGCCGCGCGGATTGGCCGCGTGGACGGCGCAGGGGCCCGGCAGGCCGGAAGATTCCACCACCAGCCGCACCACTACCCGGCCTTCCAGGCGGCGGCTGCGGGCGCTGTCCGGATAGTGGGGCCGTACCGGACGGGTGACGGCCGGAGGCCTGTCCAGCTGGCTGGGCGTGTAAAGGGCCTCGCCCCGAATCTCGCCCTGGGCCGCGCCGGGCGTCGGGCCGGGCGTGCCTGCGCCCAAGGCCGTTGCCGGAGCGTCGGCGGCTGCTTTGGCCGGACTTGCGGCAACGGGCGCGGAACCGGCAGCGGCAGGCCGGGCAGGATTTGGCTTTACGGGCGTGGGCCGCACGGATGCGGGCCGGGCCGGCGCGCGCGGTCTGGGAGCAAGGGCGGCGCCTTTGCGGGGCACGGGGGACGGGGTAACGGCTTTGGGGGCCAACGCAGCCGCTTCCGCGGCAGACAGCGTTGACGGCGGGGCGGGCGCGGCGGCTGTGGGCGCGGCAGGGGCCGCAGGCATGGAAACCGCCGGGCCGGGCAGCAGGCTGACCAGAGTGACCCGCAGCAAGGGGACGGGCTGCGGCCCGCCGCCGGTCAGCGGAGCCGCCAACGCCAGGATGACCAGAGCGGCGTGCAGCAGCAGGGAAGAGAACACCCCTCTGCAGCACGCGAGGCGGCCGCCGGATTCCGGCGCGGGCAGAGCAGGCAAGACCGCCGCCTCCGACGCGCCCACTCCGGGCTCCGCAGCCATAGCCGGAGCGCCGACGGCGGAAACCGTCAGGACGGGAAGCGGGAGGGGATGCGCGGAACGACCCATGCCGCAGACTCCTTATCTTACCTTCAAATGCGTTGTTACGCGCCGGCCCCGCCTTGCGGGCGGCAGAATGTGGCGGCTTTTAGAGCAGTTAGCGAATGAAATGAGCTAACTGCTCTGCAAGGATTTTCTTGAAAATCCTTGCCACGAAATGCGAGAAGGCAGGCTTTTGCCTGCCGTAAGCGAGCATTTCAAGTGTTACATGCTCTAGAGCAGATTACCTTTGAAAAGAGGTAGTCACAAAGTTTACGGCACACGAGTTCCGGCGCTTACCCGCGCAAATACATAGCGGTGCCGTCTTCATCCGTAGCCAGCGCCGCTGTCTTTGCCCGGAACTTCCTTCGTCGTAGCGGGCCAAGCTCTTGCGACGTAACGGCTAAAGCTGCGCTTGCGCCTCCATGGCGGGCGTCTGCTCACGCAACTGCTAGGGCATTGCAACGTTGCAATGCCCTAAAGTTATCTTTAAAATAATCGTAACACTGAAATACGGTAAAAGCAAGGGCCCGGACGTGCAGCCCGGGCAAGTCGTCAGACCGCCAACGCACGTTCAGGATAAACCGGCGCTAAACCGCCGCGCTCTTCAGGTCCGCTTCCGGATCCTTGTCCTCGGCCGACAGGTAGGGCACATAGGTCGGGTCCGTGCCCATAATGTGCTGCACAAGCCAGTCTTTGAGGAAGGTAAGCAGCTCCATGCTCACCGTGGCCGTGCCGTTTTGCAGTTCCTGTTCCACTTCGTCCAGCTTGGCCACAAATTTTCTGTGGATTTTGATATGCTCCTGCGTGCCCCGGTAGCTGGTGGGAGCAAAGAGCTTTTCTTCGTCGCTGAAGTGGGTGGCCGTGTAGTCGCGCAGTTTTTTGACAATGGCCTGCAGCTCCTTGCTGGTGCGGTTGTGGGCCATGGCTTCGTAGAGCTCGTTAATATAGCCCACCAGCATCCTGTGCTGCCGGTCCACCATGGGCACGTGCAGGTCCAGCTTGGGCGTCCACTGCACAAACTGGTCTGTGGCGGCCTGGTCGTAGTCGCCGCTCACCAGGGCGTTGACGATCATGTCCAGCTCTTCCATGCCGCTTTGGAAGGAAAGCAGGGCTGCGGTAAAGTTTTCCATGGCCGTGGCCGTGTTTTCGGCCACATTGCGGATTTCTTCCAGCGCGCCGTTGGTGCCCGCGCTGTTTTTGGACTGCTCCGCCGCGTTGTCGGCAATGACCTGCAGGCTGCTGGCCGTTTCCGTCATGGCATGGATAATATCGCGCATGAAGTTGCCGGCGCGCGAGGCCTGCTCCGCGCCGTCCACGCTAAGCTGGGCGGCCCTGTCCACCGTAAGCACGTTGCGGCGGGTTTCGTCCTGAATGGCCCGCACGGCCTCTTCCACTTCCTTGGTGGCGCCCATGGTCTTTTCAGCCAGTTTGCGCACCTCGTCGGCCACCACGGCAAAACCGCGCCCGGCCTCGCCGGCCCGTGCCGCCTCAATGGCCGCGTTGAGCGCCAGCAGGTTGGTCTGATCCGCCACTTCATTGATGACGGACATGACCTGGCCGATGTTGCTTGCCTTGTCGCCCAGCCCGGCCATAGCTTCCTTGAGCTGCACAATGGTGTCCTTGACCCGTTCAATGGAGGCCACGGATCCCTCCACCTCGCGCTCGCCCGTGGCCGCGCTGGCGCTGGAGTTCTGGGCGCTGTCCGAGAGTCCACGCACCTGTACCGAAGCCTCGCTGGCCGTGGCGGCCACCCGCTTCATGGCCTGTGCTGTTTCGGCCAGGTGGTCGCGCTGCACCTCCACCCCCTTGTTCACGGCCGTAATCAGATGCGAAAGGCCGCGCACCTCTTCAGAAAGTTTGTTGCAGACCGTGTGGGCCTTGTGCAGCACGCTGCCCCCCTGCTCGGTCTTTTGCCGCAAGGCTTCCTTCTCTGCCTCCAGCGCTGTCAGCCGACTGTGCAGGTCCGCATTTTCCTCCTGCAGCCGCACAAGCGCGGCGTCGTTTTCCGGTTGGCGGGCCGCGGCCGCACGCAGCTGCTCCAGGCAGTGCAGGGCGCGTTGTGCGGCATCGCCGTGCAGGGCATTATCGCCGACGTCAATAAGCGTGCCTGTGTAGTCGTAGAGTTTCCGGCTTTGAGCGCGCGCCTGCAGCCACAAGGCCATGTCGGCCAGAGCGCAGAGGGCCGCGAGCCCAACAAAAATCAGCCTGTCGCCGCCAAGATCCGCGTAAAAAGTCAGGGCCCCCAGAATCGCCAGCACCAACACCTGCAGTCCAATACCCATAACCAACCCGCCTTATGTTGCGCGTGGCCGCGCGTTGCATCTGCCGACGCGGCCCTTGCTTGCTTATCGGCCGATTCAACTCTATTCTTAAGGGGCCGTGCACAAACCACAACTGACGCGGCCCGCCCCAGGCGGAGCGTGAGGAGGACATATGGAAACAGCCGATTTCCGCGGCCTGGCCTGCCCCCTGCCGGTGGTGCGCTGCCGCGACCTGCTGCGGGCGGGCGCCAAAGACCTGCGCCTGCTGGTAGACAACGAACCCGCAGTGGATAATGTAAGCCGCTTTCTGCGCGGCCAGGGCTTTGCCGTGAGTGTGGCGCAGGAAGGACCGGCCTGCTGGAGCCTTACGGCCAGCGCCGACGAAGCAGCAGGGCAGCCGCCCGCCGCGCCGGAAGCCCGCCCCGCTGCCTCTGCGGCAAAAAACGGCCCGCGTACCCTGGCGCTTATCACCACGCCCACCCTGGGCAGGGGTGATGACGGCCTGGGCGCCAAGCTCATGACCAACTTTCTGACCACCCTGCCGGAACTGGGCTCCCACCTCTGGCGGGTGATCCTCATCAACGGCGGCGTCACCTTGGCCGCCACACCGGGCCCGGCCCTGGAGGCTTTGCAGCGTCTGGCCGCCGACGGCGTTTCCGTGCTGGTCTGCGGCACCTGCCTCACCCACTACGGCCTGCTGGAAGCCAAGGCCGTAGGCGAAACTTCCAACATGCTGGACATTGTCACCAGCCTTGACCTGGCGGACAAAATCATCCGGCCCTGAACCAGACCTTTATGCTGCCCCCACGCCATTGGCCGCTGCGGTACGGCGACAAAAAACAGACAAAACGTTCGGGCGTCACAAGACCCACGGCGGCCGTTTTTTTGACTTTTTTTAGAAAAAATTTCATGCTAATCCATTGAAATAAAAAGTTTATTCACAGTTTGACACAAACCATTTACCTACGGTACACTTGATGCATCAGAAAAGGCATTCCCCGGGGAAACCGGCGGAACGGGGCGCAAGGCGCTGCCGCCGCCAGAGGAAGGTTTCTGGGGTCAGGACTGCGGGCGCGGTCCGTCCGGCAAATTCGCCGGCCAGCCTCGAACAACAACAAAGGAATGGTCATGCAGTATTCACGCTGGCTTTTTGTGCCGGCGGTCCTGGCAGCCTGTATGCTCCTGGTCGCTCCCCTTAAAGCCGACGCGGCTTCTTCCGGCGATGCTTCCGTCAAAAAGGTTTCCGCTTCTTCCAAAGCCGCCTCCAAAAAATCCGCTTCCAAAGATGTGCGCAACGCCAAGCGCAACGTCAAAAAAACCTCCGCCCAAAAGCAGAAAACGCAGCGCAAAAACGGCAAAAAGCAAAGCCGTGTGACGCGCGAAAGCGTGGACAGCCGTGACGTGTGGCTGCGCCGCGCCCAGGAAAGCGAGATCATGACGGGCAAGGCCTCCTGGTATGGCCGCGACTTTCACGGCGGCCCCACGGCCAGCGGGCTCAACTACGACATGTACACCTTCACCGCAGCTCACCGCACTTTGCCCATGGGCACTGTAGTGCGCGTCACGGACCAGGAAAACGGCAAAAGTGTCATGGTCTGTGTGACGGACCGCGGCCCCTTTGTACGCGGTCGCATCATCGATCTTTCCTACGCCGCAGCCCAGCAGATCGATATCGGCAACAAGGGCGTGGGGCGCGTGGCCCTGGAGGTTGTCAGCGACGAAAGCGGCACCCCCCTGAGCCCCGATGAAGCCTATTACGTGCGCTACAAGGCCGCCATGGGCGATGAGACCCTGGGCCCCTACCGCGCCTTTGCCGATGCTGCCGCCATGCACGAAGCCGTGCGCCAGGTCCACCCAGAAGCCGTGGTGGTGCTGGGCAACGCGGCCCAACGCTGACAAAACCCCAGGCGGATTGCCCACGGGCCCGGGCAAGGACGCCGGCCCACCCTTTACAGGGGGCCTGTCCCCCGCATACACTTGTGCCTATGGTCAGACTGTGGCTTTTTTTGCTCTGCTGCCTGCTTGTGGTCGCTTTTGCGGCCGCGCCCGCTGTTGCGGGCCCGACAGGTGCGGACCAGCCCCAGCCTGCCGCGCCCGGCAAAACCGGCGCTAAGGCCCGGCTTGTGCCGTCCAAAGCGGGCACGCCCCAAAAATCTTACGCGGGCAAGAAGGCCCCGCCCCGTCACCCGGTTGCCCACCGCCAGGCTCAGGGCTTGCACGCCCGCCCGTGGGCCTTTGGCCCGGCGGATTCCAGCCGCAACGCCTGGCAAAAGGGCCTGCCCTCCGAAAATCTGCAGCAGCGGGCCGTGGGTAAAAAATCCGGTAGTGTGGACACGGCCGCCGGCATCAATTCCGCCTTGGACAAAGCCCAGCAGGAAGAAAAAAAACGGGGCGGCATGAACGTACAGGTGGCGGACGAAAGCGCCTCCTGGCGCGAATCCCCTGCCGACCCAAACAGCGCCCCGGACGAAAATCTGACCCTGGAAAGCCGCCATGTGGTGCGCGCCTATGCGGATATGGCCCCCTCGGAGGATCTGAGCATCGGCGTGGGCCCAGAACTCATCCTTAAAAACGAACAACGCGAACGCCCCGGCAACAACCGCCAGCCCGATTCCCAACTGGGCCTGGGCATGCAGTTCAAACTGGACTTCTGAACCGCCCTTGAGCGCCTTACTCCTAGAGCAGGTTCCACACTGTATCCGCAGGCAGGCCTGCGCCCCGGCAGGACACGCGGCCCCCACGCCGTCTTCTCGGACCAGAATCAAAAAGATGCGCCGGAGGGCGACGCATGGGGCCCCGCACAGATCCGCCCGGCATCAGCCCCAAACCCTGCGCCAACGCGGGCAGTCTGCGGACCCCACCGGGCTGCCCCGGCACTGGTCCGCAACCCCTGATAAAATCCCTGCGGGATATCCCCTTGACAGCAAGGACGAAGGTCTTTACTTCTTTTGTGAAAATGGATTTCAATTTTAATCCCCGGCCATGCCGGGAGGAGTTCGCCTCATGAGCAAGGTTCTCATTCTCTACGGTTCCAGCACGGGCAACACGGAAAGCATCGCCCAGAAGCTCGCGGAGCTTATCGGCGCGGCCGGGCACGACGTGAAGCTGCTCAACGCTGCCGAAGCCTCGGCGGACAATCTGGCCGACGGTTACGACGCCGTGCTCATGGGCTGCTCGGCCTGGGGCACGGACGACCTGGAAATGCAGGACGACTTCGCCCCTCTGTTTGACGAATTCGACCAGATGAACCTCAAGGGCCGCAAGGTGGCCGCCTTTGCCTCCGGCGACCGGGAATACGAACATTTTTGCGGGGCCGTCAACGCCATTGAAGAGCGCGCCAAGGATCTGGGCGCCACCATCATCGCCGAAGGCCTCAAAATGGAAGGCGACGCCATGAACGACCCCGACGCCGTGGCCTCCTTCGCCGAAGACGTCCTCAAAAACCTCTAGCCCGTCCCGCCGGGGCGCGCGCCGCACGCGAGCCCGCGCGACAACCTCCCCCTCATAACGCACAAGGCCGGAGAACCTGCAGGTTCTCCGGCCTTGTGGCGCAGTATCACGCTGCCGCGCTACGCCTGCGGCCTGCCGTGCGGCAGCAGGCGGGCGGCGAGCAGCAGCTTGTAGGCCGCCGGCAGAATGAACATGGACAGGGCCGCTGCGCTGATCATGCCGCCAAACATGGGCGCGGCAATGCGGGTCATGATTTCCGAGCCCGTGCCCGCCGTCCAGAAGATGGGCAGCAGGCCCGCCACAGTGGTTACGGCAGTCATGGCCTTGGGGCGCACGCGCAGCACCGCGCCGTCGTGGATGGCTTCGTCCAGCTCTGCCGCCGTGGCTGTGGCGGGCGAAGCCAGACCTGGCCGTTCCGCCACGGCGTGTTTGAGATAGATGAGCATGACCACCCCAAACTCCGCCGCCAGCCCGGCCAAAGCAATATAGCCCACCCCCGTGGCCACGGACATGGCGTAACCCTTAAGGTACATGAACCACACCCCGCCCACCAGCGAGAAGGGCAGGCAGAGCATGATCAGCAGGGATTCGCGTACGCTTTTGAACTCCATGTAGAGCAGCACAAAAATGATCAGCAGGGTGGCGGGCACCATAAGCGTCAGCCGCTCCGTAGCCCGTTCCAGCATGGCGTACTGCCCGGTGAAGGACACGCTCACCCCGGCAGGCAGGCTGATCTGCTCGCGGATGGCCTTGTCCAGGTCACGCACCACGGAAACCATGTCCCGCCCGCGCGCGTCAATGTATACCCAGCCGGCCAGGCGCGCCTGCTCGCTCTTGAGCATGGTGGGGCCGGAGACCATACGCACGTCAGCCACGTCGCCCAGGGTGATCTGCTCCCCGGCGGGGGTCAGCACGGGCAGGCTCTGCAGGGCGGGCAGACTGTCGCGGTACTGCTGCGGATAGCGCAGATTGATGGGGTAACGGGCCACGCCCTCCACGGTCTCGCCAATCTTTTCCCCACCCACGGCGGAAGAAACGAAAAGCTGCACGTCCGCCACGTTCATGCCGTAGCGGGCCGCACGCTCCCGGTTGACGCGCACGTCCACATAGCGGCCGCCGGTAAGGCTTTCGGCCAGGGCGGAAACCACGCCGGGCACGCTGGCGGCCACATGCTGCACCTGCAGGGCCGTGGCGTCGATCTGCGCCATGTCCGGCCCGGACACCTTCACGGCTATGGGGCTTTTTACGCCGGTGGAGGTCATATCAATACGGTTGCGGATGGGCGGCACCCAAAGGTTGGCCATGCCCGGCAGACGCACGGCCGCGTCCAGCTCCTCAATGATTTTCTCAATGGTCATGCCTTTGCGCCACTGCTCGCGGGGTTTGAGGCGGATGGTGGTTTCCAGCATTTCCACCGGTGCGGGGTCTGTGGCCGTTTCGGCCCGGCCCGCCTTGCCGAAAACCGTATCCACTTCCGGCACGGTTTTGATCATTTTATCCGTCAGCTGCAGGATGCGGCCCACCTCGGCCACAGAAACGCCCGGCAGGGTGGAAGGCATGTAGAGCAGATCGCCTTCGTCCATATGCGGCAAAAATTCGCCGCCCAAGCGCGCAAGGGGCCAGAGGGTGGAAAGCAGCACCAGCAGGGCCACGACCAACGTCGTCCTGGGCCTGTGCAGCACGGCCCGGATGGCCGGATTGTACAGCCGGATGAGAAAACGGCTGATGGGGTTTTTCTCCTCCGACGGGATATTGCCGCGCACCCACAGGCCCGTGAGCACAGGGATGACCACCACGGACAGAATGGCCGAAGCGCCCATGGCATAGAGCTTGGTCAGGGCCAAGGGGCGGAACATCTTGCCCTCCTGCCCTTCCAGGGCAAAGACCGGAATGAACGACAGGGTGATGATGAGCAGGCTCACAAACAGGGCCGGGCCCAGTTCCACCGCCGCATCGGTGATGATTTCCCAGCGGCGCGCCTCGGTCAGGGGTTCGCCGGGCGAGGCGTCCGCCCAGCGGCGCAGCTTGCGGTGGGCGTTTTCCACCATAACCACCGAGGCGTCCACCATGGCCCCCACGGCGATAGCTATGCCGCCCAAAGACATGATGTTGGCGCTGATGCCCTGATAGTACATGGTGATAAAGGCCGCGCAGAGGGCCAGGGGCAGGGCCAGCACGGCCACCATGGCCGAACGCAGGTGCAGCAGAAAGAGCGCGCAGACCACAGCCACCACCAGGAATTCTTCCTTAAGTTTATCCGTAAGGTTGTCCACGGCGCGCTGGATGAGCTGGCTGCGGTCATAGGTAGTGACTATTTCCACGCCCTGGGGCAGACTTTTCTTCAGCTCGGTCAGCTTTTCACGCACGGCGTTGATGACCGCGCGGGCGTTTTCGCCCGAACGCAGCAGCACAATGCCGCCCGCCACCTCGCCCTGGCCGTTAAGCTCCACCAGGCCCCGGCGCATTTCCGGGCCAAGACGCACCGTGGCCACCTGCTCCAGATAGACGGGCGTGCCGTCGGCGGCGGTTTTGAGCACGATCTTGCGAAAATCGTCCAGACTTTGCAGATAGCCGCCCGCGCGCACCATATATTCGGCCTCGGCCTGCTCGATGACGGAGCCGCCGGCCTCCTGGTTGGCCTTG
Organism: Desulfovibrio legallii; assembly: GCF_004309735.1. Taxonomy (NCBI): domain Bacteria; kingdom Pseudomonadati; phylum Thermodesulfobacteriota; class Desulfovibrionia; order Desulfovibrionales; family Desulfovibrionaceae; genus Desulfovibrio; species Desulfovibrio legallii. The sequence continues at coordinate 137,977 of NZ_SIXC01000005.1, read as the reverse complement.
CCCACAGCGCTGGCAATAGCGCCCAGGGGGATGTTGTACTGCGCCAGCTTCACCGGGTCCGCAACGATCTGGTATTCCTTGACCACGCCGCCCACCGAAGCCACCTCGGCCACGCCGGGCACGGCGGCCAGCTCAAACTTAAGCATCCAGTCCTGCAAAGAGCGCAGCTCGGCCAGGTCGTGTTTGCCGCTTTTGTCCACCAGGGCGTATTCATAAATCCAGCCGATGCCCGTGGCGTCCGGCCCCAGGGCGGGCGTCACGCCATCGGGCAGCCGCCCCTGCACCTGGTTCAGGTATTCCAGCACACGGCTGCGGGCCCAGTAGAGGTCTGTCTTGTCGTCAAAAATGACGTAGACATACGAATCGCCGAAGGAAGAATAGCCGCGTACGCTGGTGGCCCCCGGCACAGAAAGCATGGCCGTGGTCAGCGGATAGGTGATCTGGTCCTCCACCAACTGCGGGGCCTTGCCCGGATAGGACGTCCGGATGATGACCTGGGTATCCGAAAGGTCGGGCAGGGCGTCCACAGGCGTATGGTAAACGGCCCAGGCCCCCCAGACGGCCAGCAGAACGGACCCCAGCAGCACAAAAAAACGGTTGCGCACGCAGGCGCGGATAAGAGCGCCGATCATGATCCCTGCCTCCCGCCGGACGTCGCAGCGCCCGCGCCGCTTTGGCCGTGATCGGGGGCATGGCCCGCCCCCGTTTGCGCCGCCGGGACAGACGGCGCATCCTGTGCCGTCTGCGGTCCACCCGAAGGCGCAGCACCTGCCGGAACTGCGGAACCGGCCGCCGGGGCCGCCGCAGTTTCCGCCGGGGCGACGTTTGCCCGCATCTTTTCCAGAGCGCCGCGCAGATTGGCTTCGGAATCAATGAGGAAGAGGCCTGTAGCCACCACGTCCTCCCCTTCCTCCAGGCCGGAGGCCACGGCCGTCTGCTCCCGCGAGGAGCGCAGCACCTCTACCCGCCGAGGTACAAAGCTGCCGTCTGCCGCGCGGACAATGACGCGCTGCTCCTCGCCGAAGTCGATGAGGCTCTGGGTGGGGATGAGCAGGCTTTCCGGCCCGCTGCCGCGCAGGCTTATGGTGGCGGTCATGCCGGGCCGGAGCAGCCCTTCCGGATTGCGCACGCTGAGGCGCAGGGGCACGGTGCGCGTGGCCGGGTCTGCGTCGGGCAGCAAGGTGAAAGATTCCGCCTGAAAAACCCGGTCCGGATAAGCCGCCACGCTGAGGCGCACGCGACTTCGGCCTGTCAGCAGGTGTACGTCGCTTTCCGGCACGTTGGCCGTTACCCATACGGGGTCCACGCCCTCTATGACGGCAATGGTCTTGTCCTTGCCCACGTTCATGCCGGGGTACACGTCCAGCGCGGTGATGATGCCCGCCACCGGAGCCTTGAGGGCCATGCGGGTCTGCACCCGGCCGGTCCTGTCCACGGCGGCCAGCATTTCTTCCGGCATGCCCGTAAGGCGCATTTTTTCCCGCACGCCGCGCACCACGGCGGGGTCGCCCTTCTGCGCCTTGAGCAGCAGGTATTCGCTCTGGTCCGCTGCCCACTGGGGCACGGTGATTTCCGCCAGGGACGCGCCCTTGGCTATGGCGTCGCCCACAGCATAGGCCTGAATTTTTTCCACAAAGCCTTCAGCCCTGGGCTGCACCCTGGCCATACTGTACTGGTTGTAGCTGATGTTGGCGGGCAGCTGCCGGGCAAAAATCAACCGACCGCGCCGCACCTTTTCCGTGCGCACGGCCAGGTTCTGCACCTGGGTTGGGTCGATGCGCACGCCCGCGCCATCGCCTGCGTCGGCATAGCGCGGCACCAGGTCCATATCCATAAAGGGCGATTTGCCCGGTTTGTCAAAGTGGGTGCCCGGATACATGGGGTCGTACCAGTACAGCACCTTGCGTTCGCCCGTGGGCGCGGCAGCCGTGCTGCCGCCGGGGGCCTCGCCCCCCGCGGCTCCCCCGTGTCCCCACAAGGCGTAGCCCAAAGCCAGGCCGCCTGTAAGCAGAGCAGCGGCCAGCAGCAGATGTTTCGCAGTCATGGCGTATTCCTTTGCGGCGCGCGGACAGGCGTCCGCGCGCCGGGCTTGGCTTTGTTAGCGGCGTTCCAGATCCACGATGACGGCCTTGGTCCCTTCCATACGGAAGTCAAAGCGCACCGCGTCGCCGGGCTTGAGACCATCCAGCAAGGCGGCGTCCTCCACGGCGAAGCCCATGGTCATGGCCGGCCAGTTCAGAGCTGTCACCGGGGCGTGCTTGATGACCGCCCTGGGCATGGTCGCGTCCACGCTCACCAGCGTCCCCTGGGCGGTATACACCTGTCCGGCGTCGGCTGCGGGGGCGTCGTGGCTCATGCCGGCCATCGGGCCGTTCTGCGTCATATCGACGGCCGGGGCCGCGCCGTGGGCCGCGTGGTCCAGGCTCTGGGCGGCAGAAACGTTGCGGGAAACAAGGCCAAAGGAGAGGGTCAGGGCCAGGGCTGCGGCAAAAGCAAAGATACGGGTATTCATGATCTTCCTCATGGTATGGGTATAAGGGTTTTGGTCAGGGCCGCACCGCGGGAGCGGGCGCGTGTTCCGTCTGCCCGCCGCCCAGAGCGGCGTAGAGGTTGCTGTCGTTGACCAGCTGGTTGCGCCGGATGGTCAAAAGGGCCTGTTCGGCGGCATAGACCGTACGCTGTGCGTCCAGCACTTCAATATAACTGATGGTTCCGCTGGCGTAACGGCCCTTGGCCAGGGCCAGCACCCGACGCTGAACCGCCAGGTATTCCTGTTGCGCCGCCAGCTGCCCGGCGTAGTGCTGCCGGGTCATGAGCGCGTCCGCCACTTCGCGGAAGGCCGTCTGCAGGGTTTTTTCATAGGTTGTCACGGAGCTTTCTTTCCGCACCGTGGCCAGATCCAGGTTGGCCTTGTTGCGTCCCGCCGTAAAAATGGGCAGGACCAGACGCGGTACAAAAGTCCAGACCGAGGCCGCGCCGTCAAACAGGCTTGTGAGCGCGCCGCTGGCGTAGCCCGCGCTGCCTGTCAGGCTGATGACGGGAAAGAAGGCCGCCCGCGCCGCGCCGATGTCCGCATTGGCGGCCCGGAGCTTGTGCTCGGCCTCCAGCACGTCCGGCCGCCGCAGCAGCACGGACGAGGCCAAGCTGGACGGCAGCGGCGCCATGACCTGCTCGGCCAGGGGTACGGCAGGGGGCAGGTTTCGCTTCTCAAAGCTGCCCAACAGCAAGGACAGGGCGTTGGCGGCCCGCACGGCCTCCTGCTCCTGCTGGGCCAGCGCCGCCTGGGCCGAAGCCGCCGCGCCGCGGGCCTGCTCCAGCTCCAGCACCGAAGCCTGGCCGGAGCGCAGCCGATTTTCCATAAAGGCGTAAGAAGCCTGCCAGCTTTGCGCTGTTTCGCGGGCCAGCTGCAGACTTTCGCGGGCCAGGCGCAGGTCGGCCCAGCTCTGGGCGATCTGCGCCACCAGGCTGATTTGCGCGGTTTTAGCCGCTTCCTCACTGGCGAGGTAGCGTTCCAGAGCCGCGCCGCTGAGGTTTTTTACCCTGCCGAAGAAGTCCAGTTCAAAAGCCGGAATCGTCAGCATGGGCGCAAACTTGTCTTTGGGTTTCTGATCATAGAAGGAACCGGAAACCGTATCACTGCCGTCCAGCGACAACTGGGGCAGGCGTTCAGCCCGTTGCACGCCGTACTGGGCGCGGGCTTCGGCTACGGCCAGCACGGCCAGCTTCAGGTCGCGGTTCTGCTGCAGGCCCTCCGCAATAAGCGCCCGCAGCTGGTCGTCGGTGAAGAAATCGCGCCAGCCCGGGGCCGCCGCATCCGCAGGCTGCCCTGCGGCCGGAGCAACGACGTCGGGGCCGTAGCCCGCATCCGTCACCGAAGACGGAATGGGGGCCGCCGGGCGCTGGTATTCCGGCGCAAGAGAGCAGGCGGCAAGCCACAGTGTCAGCACAAGGGCCACCACGGTCGGCACACGCGTAGTATCCATAAGGCACCACCTCTGGGGTCAATCCACGCAACCCGCCCGCCGCGCCGCAGGTACGGACGCGCACGAAGGTTGCCAAAACAGAATCTCGGATTGCACGCCGGACGCGCCGCGCCATTACGCGCCGCACCGGCCCGGAGGGGAGGTCTGGCCCCGGCGTTCAGGCCGCCCGCAAAGGACGGAAGGCCGCAGGCCCGACACTATCCCCGGAAGGTGGTCGAACGGGGAGGACGGAAGAGATCGTGGACAAGACGGAAAGGAAGGACGCTTTCGCCCAAAACCGCGAGGGGCTCCGCCAAAGGCGACGGCGCAGTCACGGTGAGCGCTTGCGGCAGAATGGAAGCGGAGAACTGCAGGCAGAGCTGCATGGAGCAGGCCTGCCCCGCAGGGGCGGGCGCGTCATTGGCGTGACCCGCGTTGGCGGCGCTTGCGCCGTCAACATCGGCTGACGCACCCCACCCCCCGTGCATGGCTGTGGCGCAACACGTCGCAAGCGGCGCAGCATCGCCCATGGCGCAGACCGCCCCTGCGGGCGCGGCCTGACCGCACCCGTCGGCAAAGGCGGGCTGCGCCCGGCCCAGCGCAAGCAGGGCCATGAGCAGGATGACGCATATGGAGGTTTTCCGCTTCAACATAGTTTTTTAATAAGAATAGATCGAAGCTGTGTCAAGTAAAATTTTCGGAATCATTCCTGTCTCGGCCGCTGCGGCGCACTCTTGTCAAAGCCGGCGCAGCGGGGCAGACTGGAATCAGGCCCCGCTGCGCCGGGGCCCCGTCACCCCCAACGAAAGGAAAAGGTATGTCCATACTGGTTTGCGGCGGCGCCGGCTACATCGGCTCACACAACGTGCGGCTCTTGCAGTCGCGCGGCGAAGAACCCGTGGTGCTGGACAACCTGCGCACCGGCCACCGGGCGGCGGTGCCCGCAGGCGTGCCCCTGTATGTGGGCGACATGCGCGACCCGGCCCAACTGGACGCCATTTTTGCGCGCCATAAGATAGAGGCCGTGCTGCACTTTGCGGCCTGGTCCCTGGTGGGGGAAAGCGTGGAACAGCCCCTGCCCTATTTCAACAACAATATCCATGGAATGCAGGTTCTTCTGGAAGCCATGCTGCGCCACGGCGTGGACAAAATCGTGTTCTCGTCCTCCGCCGCCGTCTACGGCGAGCCCGCCAGCGTGCCCATCCCCGAAGACACGCCTCTTGAACCCACCAATCCCTACGGCGAAAGCAAACACATCATGGAGCGCATGGCCCACTGGGCGGGCCGGGCCCACGGCATCCGCGCCGTAGTGCTGCGTTATTTCAACGTGGCCGGGGCCTGGCCCGACGGCAGCATGGGCGAAGACCACCGGCCCGAAAGCCACCTGGTGCCCCTCATCCTGCAGGTGCCTCTGGGCCTGCGGCCCCACATCACCGTGTTCGGCGACGACTACCCCACTCCGGACGGCACCTGCATACGCGACTATCTGGACGTACTGGAACTGGCCGACGCCCACTGCCGCGCCCTGCACTATCTGCGCGCCGGCGGCGCGAGCGTGGTCTGTAACCTGGGCAACGGACGGGGCTTTTCCGTGCGGGAAATGATTGACGCGGCCCGCCTGGTCACCGGCAAAGACATCCCCATCGAAATCGGCCCCCGCAGGCCCGGCGACCCAGCCCGACTGGTAGCCGCGCCGGAGCGCGCCCGCCAGGTGCTGGGCTGGACCGCCCACGCCCCGCTGGAAAGCATTATCGCCACGGCCTGGGCCTGGCACCAGAGCCATCCCCACGGCTATGAGGAGGATTCCTGATGCCCGCCATGCCCCCACTTTCGCCGCAAGAAGCCGCCGTCCTGCTGCACAAGGCCACGGAACCGCCCTTCAGCGGAGCCTATGTACATACCCAAACGCCGGGAGCTTACCTCTGCCGCCAGTGCGGCACACCCCTGTTCCGCGCCGAAGACAAGTTTGACTCCGGCAGCGGCTGGCCCAGCTTTGACGACGCCCTGCCCCAGGCCGTGCGCCGCCTGCCCGACCCCGACGGACGCCGCACGGAGATCGTCTGCGCCCATTGCGGCGGCCACCTGGGCCACGTTTTTGAAGGCGAAGGCTTTACCCCCAAAAACACCCGGCACTGCGTCAATTCCCTTTCCCTGCACTTTGTGCCGGCCGGGAAAGACCCGGCGGCCCCCACGGCCAAAGCCGCCGCTCCGCAGCCCGGCGCAACCGGGCCGGACGCGGACGCCGCCTGCACGGGGCTGGCCCTGCTGGCCGGGGGCTGCTTCTGGGGCGTGGAGGACGCTCTGGGCCGTCTGCCCGGCGTGTGTTCGGCCCAGTCCGGCTACACGGGCGGCCACACCCCCGACCCGACCTATGAAGAGGTCTGCACCGGCCTCACGGGCCACGCCGAAGCCGTGCGCCTGACCTTCGACCCCGCCCGCATCAGCTACGAACAGATCCTGCGCCGCTTTTTTGAAATCCACGACCCCACCCAACTGGACCGCCAGGGACCGGATGTGGGGGAGCAATACCGCTCCGCCGTGTTCTATGTGGATGAAGACCAGAAAAACACGGCCCTGCGGCTGCTGGACGCGCTGCGCGGCCTGGGCTACGCCGTGGTCACCCAGGTGCTGCCCGCCGGGCCCTTCTACCCGGCCGAGGCCTACCACCAGCACTTTGCCCGGCGCACGGGGCGCGGGGCCTGTCACCTTTCCGTGCCGCGCTTTTCCCGTCGGGCCGAAGACTGACCCGCCGACGCGCGTCCCCACCCGCCACAAAGGTTGCCGTCAAAAAGGGCAGAGGAGCCATCCCCTTCCCGCCGCCGCACCGCCCCTCTTCCCTTTTTGACGGCAACCCTGTAGGGTACAAGACAATGGGCCAAGCGGGGCGGCCGCCTTTGCCGCGACGCCGGGCCCCCGTCCGCACGGGGACCGACGCCGGACCAGAAGCCGCAATCCATGAGCTTGAGCCGCCTTTTCAGGAGGATACTGCCCGTCCTTTGTTCCGTACATCCGGCCAGCGCCCGACGCGCCCGCCATATCGCTTAGCAAGGGAGAAAACCATGCCTACTCCACTGGAAATGCAACGCACGTTCGCACTCGTCGGCACCGGCGGCTGCGGCAAAACGTCTCTGGCGGAGATGCTGCTCTTCAACGCCGGGGCCGTGAGCCGCCTGGGCGCCATCGAAGAAGGCAGCACCTGCCTGGACTACGAACCCGAAGAAGTGCGCCGCCGCGGTTCGGTGCAGCCCGCCTGCGCCACCTACCTTTGGAACAAAAACCGCCATTTCCTGCTGGATATCCCCGGTGACGGCAATTTTACGGGCGATATGGAATATCTGCTCAAAGGCGTGGACAGCGTGGTCTTTGTGCTGGACGCTGTGGACGGAGTGCGCCCCCTGACCAAAAAATTCTGGAGCATGGTACGCGCCGCCGGCCTGCCCGCCCTGCTGGTCATCAACAAAATGGACCGCGACCGGGCCGATTTTCAAATGGCCTTTGACGGTCTGACCGCCTTGGGCATCAAGCCCGTGGCCCTGCAGCTGCCCATACGCCAGGGCGAGACCCTGGTGGGCATGGCTGATGTGCTCGCAGGCCGGGCGCGGATGTACGGCGCCGACGGCGACGTGGCCGACGCGGACATCCCCGCGGGCCTGGCTGACGACGTAACCCTGCTGCGCGACGTTGCCGTAGAAAACATCGCCGAAAGCGATGAAGAACTCATGGAAAAATATCTGGAGGAAGGCAGCCTCAGCCCCGAAGACCTGCGCACGGGCCTGCGCGCAGGCGTGCTCAAGGGCGAGCTGACCCCGGTGCTGGCCTGCTCCTCCCTGGAAAACAAGGGCGGCAAAGCCCTGCTGGAGGCCATTGAGGCCCTGCTGCCCTCCCCCCTGGACCGCCCGGCCTTTGTGGGCGAAGACGGCGCGGAACGCGCGCCCGACCCCGAAGCCCCGGTGGCCTGCTTTGTATTCAAAACCCTGGCGGATCCCTTTGCCGGGCAGCTCTCCCTGCTGCGAGTGCTTTCCGGCACGCTCGGCGGCGATATGAATCTTAAAAACGCCCGCAGCGGCGAGGGCGAACGCCTGGGCGGGCTGCTCTACCTGCTGGGCAAAACCCAGACCCCCTGCAAGGAAGCCGTGGGCCCCGGCGCGCTGGTGGCTGTGGCCAAGCTCAAAAATACCCGCACCGGCGACACCTTGTGTGACGAAAAAGCCCCCTTCAGCCTGCCCGTGCCCGACCTGCCCCCGCAGCTCATCACCTACGCCCTGGCCCCCAAGGAAAAAGGCGAGGAAGACAAAGTCTACACCGCCATGCAGCGGCTGCTGGACGAAGACGTCACCCTGCGCCTGGGCCGCGATGAAGAAACCGGCGACATCCTGCTTTCAGGCATGGGCCAGCTGCACATTGAGCTTTCGGTAGAAAAGGCCAAACGCCGCTTCAAGGTGGATATTGTGCTCAAAACGCCCAAGGTGCCCTACCGCGAAACCGTGCGGGGCAAGTGCCAGGTGCAGGGGCGGCACAAAAAACAGTCCGGCGGCCGGGGGCAGTTCGGCGACTGCTGGATTGAGATGGAAGGCCTGCCGCGCGGCTCCGGCTATATTTTTGAAGACGCCATCGTGGGCGGCGTCATCCCCCGCCAGTATATCCCGGCCATTGACAAAGGCGTGCAGGAAGCCGCAGCGCGCGGCTTTCTGGCCGGCTGCCAGGTGGTGGACTTTCGCGTGAAGGTCTACGACGGCAGCTACCACACGGTGGACTCCTCTGAAATGGCCTTCAAAGTGGCGGGGTCCCTGGCCTTCAAAAAAGCCATGGAAACCCTCAAACCCGTGCTGCTGGAACCCATCGTCCTGCTCACCGTTTCCGTGCCGGACGAAAGCATGGGCGACGTCATCGGCGACCTTTCCTCCCGCCGCGGCAAGGTGCTGGGTTCCGATTCCCAGGGCGGCGCCACGGAAATCAAGGCCCATGTGCCCATGAGTGAAGTGCTGCGCTATGCCCCGGACCTGCGCTCCATGACCGGCGGCCAGGGCTTTTTCACCATGGAATTTGACCACTATGAAGAGGCCCCGCAGCCCGTGGTCGAAAAGGTCATGACCGAGCACCAGAAAAGCCGCGGCGAATAGCCTGCAGCCGCGCTGCGGACACTGTCACGGCGTCGGGCCCCAACGGCCCGACGCCGTTTTTCCCCACATACCGGGCGTCTGTTTACGCAACCGCCAGGGCATTGCAACGGGTTGCAATGCCCTGGCTTCGACGTGGACGGCTACACGGCCACGGGGTGTTCCCAGTCCTTGAGCACGGGCTGATAACCCAGGCGGACGAGGGAATCCATCATTTCATCCAGACTGCGGTGGTCGGTGATCTCAAACTGGCCGGGATTGTGCAGGTCTGCGGTGGCGCGGCCGCCCACGGCGGTGGAAACCCCGGCAGACACGCGAGTAACGCCCAGGGGCACCAGGTGGTCGCGCATGAAGGCGCTCTCGCGGCTGGAGCAGGTGATGCCGGCACGGGGCAAAAAGCAGCGCAGGGCTGTAACGTACTGCACCAGATGACGGTCGTCCACGCCGTGCTGCACCTCAAAGCTGCCCTCATGGGGGCAGATGCGCGGGATGGATACGCTCATATCCACGCCAGGATAGCGGCGTTGCAGCCACCAGGCGTGCAGGCCCGTGGCAAAAGCATCCTGCTCAAAGGATTCCAGCCCCAGCAGCGCGCCCAGGCCCAGACAGCGGATGCCGCCTTCGGCGGCGCGCTGGGGCGCATTGAGCCGGAAGGCATAATCGTGCTTGGGCCCCACCGGGTGCAGCCAGGCGTAGAGTTCCTGGTTATACGTTTCCTGAAACATGGTCATGCTTTCCACGCCGGCGGCCGCCATCAGGGCGTATTCCTCGGTGGTGAGGGAGTAGACCTCAATGCCCACAGAAGCGAAGCGCGGCTTGATGCGCCTGGCCACGGCGGCGATGTATTCCGGGGAAGAGAGCTTGCGGGCGTCGCCCGTGAGCAGCAGAATATGCTGGAAGCCCCTGTCCGCAATGGCAAAGGCCTCGGCGCAGGCCTCGTCTACGCTGAGGTGACGGCGAGGCTGTTTGTTTTTGGCGTTGAAGCCGCAGTAGCGGCACTGGTTGGTGCAGACGTCCGAGATGTAAAGGGGCGTGAAGATGTTGACCGCCCGGCCGAAATACCGCTGGGTGAGGCCGTGCGCCCTGCGGGCCAGGGCTTCCAGATGCGGCTGGGCCGCTGGCGAGAGCAGGGTTAAAAAATCGGCCGGGGTGAGCGATTCCTTTTCCAGCACGGCCAGGACGGCATCGCCCGTGGCGCGGGCCGCACCGGCGCTGCGGCGCTCAGTCGGCCATTGCTGCAGATATTCTTCAAAGGTTTCCATAGGTCACCTGTCGTACGTTCTTTGCAGATTGTGCGCAGCTTCCTGCACGCATAGGGGCAGAGCTGCAGTTCCGCACGCGGTGTGCGGCTTCCCGACCGGCAAAAGGCCGTTGCCGCAAAAGCCCTCAAAAACCGCGTGCCTGCCGGAGCGGCAGCAAAAAGTTTACGGCACGCTCGCTCCGGCGCTTAACCGCGCAAATACCTTGCGCTTGTGCCTCCACAGGGGGCGGCTGCTTGGGCAACCGCCAGGGTATTGCAACGCTGCAATGCCCTATCCCGCAGCATTACCGCAAAAAGCCGGTCAGCGGCGAGGACGCCTGCGCCCCTTCGGCCTGGACGCGCACCGCGCCGGGGCCGGCCAGCCAGGCCTCGCGCCCGGCTTTGACCGCCGCGCCAAAGGCGGCGGCCATGCGTACAGGGTCTTCGGCCGAGGCAATGGCCGTGTTGACCAGGCAGGCGGCCGCGCCCATTTCCATGGCCTCGCAGGCCTGGGAGGGCCGGCCGATGCCCGCGTCCACGACGATGGGCAGATCCAGCTCGTCAATGAGGATGCCGATCATTTCCTTGGTGCGCAGGCCCCGGTTGGTGCCTATGGGCGCGCCCAGAGGCATGACGGCGGCGGCTCCGGCGTCAACGCAGGCGCGGGCCACATAGATATCGGGATTAATATAGGGCAGCACGGTGAAGCCTTCTTTGGCGAGGATTTCCGTGGCCTTGGCAGTTTCGTAGCCGTCGGGCAGCAAGTGGCGCGTGTCGGCGATGACTTCTATTTTGATCCAGTCGCCGCAGCCGGCTGCGCGGGCCAGGCGGGCCAGACGCACGGCTTCTTCGGCCGTGCGCGCGCCCGACGTATTGGGCAGCAGGCGCAGATTTTTGGGGATGTGGGCCATAACGCCCTGTCGGGCCGGGTCGGCCGCATCGGCGGGATTCTGGCGATCCACCCGGCGCATGGCCACGGTAATGACGGCAGCGCCGCTGGCGGCGGCCACCTGCGGAATAAGGCTGTCCGCCCCGTACTTGCCGGTGCCGATAAAAAGACGGCTGCTGAGGGTCACGCCGTTGATGACAAAAGAATCTTCCATGATGTTTGCTCCGTCTGCAAAAAAATTGCGGGTCGTGGTTTCAACGGAAAGAGGAATCCGGGAAAAACGCCGCCGGCCGAAGCCGGGACGCGGCGGTTAGCCGCCGCCCACAAACTGCACAATTTCCAGACGGTCGTCGTCCGCAAGCCGGGTCTGGGCAAAACGCTCGCGGGGCAGGATCTGCCCGTTGCGCTCCACCACCACCGCCGCGGGGTCGTGCCCGCGCGCGGCAAGCAGGTCGGCCACACTGCACCCTTGCGGGTGGGGCTCAGCCACGCCGTTGACCAGGATGTCCATAACGCACCTCCAAACTACAGGTTGGTGAGTAACGGACCGGCGGGCGCCCCGCTGCAGGGCTTCATGACGAAACGGCTCGCATGCGGCACAAAAAACGCCCGTCAGACCATTACGGCTGCGGGCGAGCACAAACCTGCGTTGTGGCAGGCTGGCCAGCTTCCCTTCGTCGGCACTATCCGCGTCAGGTGCAGAACCGCGTTTGTTTGCGCGGTTCTAGGGGTCAGGGCGCGATCACCCTTTCTCAGCCTTGTGTGGGCTCCCCCAGCCGGTATGTCTTACCATAGTACCGAGCCGGGGCGAATGCAAGGGCGGCAAGCCGGACGGAGGGCAGGGCCTTGGCGCGCAACGGATATATTCCTGACGTATTTAATGGGAAATGTATGCCGCACAACCCACGCGCCACGCGCCGTGCGGGGTTATGGACAGTAAAACTTGTTTGGTGTAGGCAAAAGTACATCTTCACTATCTGAGCACACCAGCGGGAATGTTCGGCATGGTACAGCCCGCCCATGTGTATACGCACAATTTTGCAGCAAGGAGGCGTTTGGGGGGAAGGAAGCAATAATTCAAGTATGTTGGCTATTGCCACGATCACGGTCTCAAGGATGCGTGACCGCTGGATTCGTAAACAGTTCTGACGGGAGAAGCCAGATGGAAGCTCTGGAGCATATCAATGCCCTGACTCTGGTCTTTGTGGCATTGTGCGTTTTTGCCATCGCCTACCGTTTTTACGGCATTTTTCTTGCCAACAAAGTGTTGCGGCTGGACGGCAGCCGCCCCACCCCGGCCGTGCGCTTTGCCGACGGCCACGACTATGTCAAAACCAATGAATTTGTGTTGTACGGGCACCATTTTGCCGCCATCGCCGCCGCTGGCCCGCTGGTGGGCCCGGTGCTGGCCGCGCAGTTCGGCTATCTGCCGGGCGCGCTCTGGATTCTGATCGGCTGCGTGCTGGGCGGCGCCGTGCACGATATGGTCATTCTGTTTGCTTCCGTGCGCCACAAAGGGCAGAGCCTTGCGGCCATTGCCACGCGCGAAGTGGGGCCGGTAACCGGCACCGTAGCCGGCATCGCCGTGCTCTGCATCCTGGTTCTGACCCTGGCGGGCCTTTCGCTGGCCTGCATCAGCGCCATGCACAACGCGCCCTGGTCTTTGTTCATCGTGGTCATCACCATGCCCATAGCCATGCTCATGGGCCTGATCATGCGCTACAAGCAGAACAGCGTCATCCTGGCCAGCGTGGTGGGCGTGGTTTTGCTGGTTATCGGCATCCTCAGCGGGCACGACCTTATGAAACAGGACGTGCTGGGCTGGGCCTTTGACTGGAACCGCAACACCGTGGCCATTGCCATTGCCGTGTACGGCTTCATCGCCTCGGTGCTGCCGGTGTGGTTTCTGCTGGTGCCGCGCGACTATCTTTCCACCTATCTGAAAATCGGCACCATCCTCATGCTGACCCTGGGCATCATCTTTGTGCGGCCCACGCTGCTCATGCCCACCATTACCCCCTTCATCAACGGCGGCGGCCCCGTCATCGGCGGGCCTGTGCTGCCCTTCATCTTCATCACCATTGCCTGCGGGGCCGTTTCCGGCTTCCACGCCATCATCGGTACGGGCACCACACCCAAGATGATCGCCAATGAGCGCGACATTCTGTTTGTGGGCTACGGCGCCATGCTGACGGAAGGCTTTGTGGCCATTATGGCCCTTATCGCCGCCTGCACGCTCATGCCCGGCGACTACTTTGCCATCAACGCTACCCCGGCCAAGTTCGACGCCCTGGTAGCCGCGCACCCGGCCCTCAATACCGTGGACCTGGGATTTTTTGAAGAAAAAATTGGCCTGAACCTGCACGCCCGTCCCGGCGGGGCCGTTTCTCTGGCCGTGGGCATGGCCCATATCTTCCACAAAATCCCGTACATGGACAGCCTGATGGCCTACTGGTACAACTTCGCCGTCATGTTTGAGGCGGTGTTCATCCTTACCGCCATTGACGCCGGCACGCGCGTGGGCCGCTTTTTCCTGCAGGAAATGCTGGGCAAGGTCTACGCGCCCTTTGGCGATAAGAACTGGGCCCCCGGCGTGGTCATTACCAGCCTGATCTTCACCTCCATGTGGGGCTACCTGGTCTACACCGGCAACATCAGCAGCATCTGGCCGCTCTTTGGCATGAGCAACCAGCTGCTGGCCGCCTGCGCCCTGATCGTCAGCACCACCATGCTGCTGCGTATGAACCGCGGCAAGCTCTGCCTGCTCACGGCCATACCCGGCGTGTTCATGGCGGCGGTCACGTTCTGGGCCGGCTATCTGCAGGTGGCGGGCGACTACATCCCCAACGGCAAGTATCTGCTGGCCACCCTGGCCTGCCTGGTCATGGTGCTGATGATCTTCGTCTTTGTAGGCACCTTCCGCCGCTGGAATGAACTCATGGGCATCAAGACTACCGTCAAGGACGCCTATGGAGAATCCGTGCGCGTCCTGGCCGAAGAGTAAGGTTACAAACACAGTATTGGGGGGGCGCTCCACGCCCCTTTTGGACAGCTCAGCCCCCGTGCGGCCAGACCGTGCGGGGGCTTTTCTTTGCCCTTTCCTGCCTGCGCCCTCACAACCTTTTCCCGTTGGCAAGCGGCCTTGCCCCTATGCATTGTCGCTGGCAGCAAGATGCCCCCTTCGACGCTTAGAGCATTTAACACTTGAAATGCTCGCTTACGGCAGGCAAAAGCCTGCCTTCTCGCATTTCGTGGCAAGGATTTTCAAGAAAATCCTTGCAGAGCAGTTAGCTCATTTCATTCGCTAACTGCTCTAGCCGCACAGCACAAGCGACCGCACCTTTTTGTGGATATAGTTGCAACAATTATTTTCATCCTTTTATTATACGCAGTTATCAAAAAAAGCTGTACCAAAACGGCTGCGAAATTTTTCTTTTGATTGCCAATAATTGCGGCGATGCGGTATCAAAATATGACTTTATCCAAAACAGATCTTGTCCGTATGCGAAAGGTTCCACGGTTTGCACCTGCAGCGCAGAGGTTCCATATGGATTACCGACCCTACGATCCGCCAACCATCTGTACCTTCAGGCATACTGACCACTGCGTCGAGCCGTCCCGCTGCCGGGGACGCCGCCGAAATCACGCCCACAGGCCTGAAAAACACCTCTCGTTGCGGCGTAATGCCTCCCGCCCCCCTCCCCCACACCCGAACACCGCCGACAACAACGCGGTATAACGGCCTGCGTCGGCCGTCCCGCAAGACCGTCCACCTCCCACGCCAAACTATCGTACTCTTGAAGGTGCTGCCGCAAAGACTGAACTGCAACAACACGAGGGGGCCTTATGCTGAAATATCTTAAAATTCTTTATGTTCAAGTGCTGATCGCTATTGCCATCGGCATTTTACTCGGACATTTTTACCCCGATATCGCCGTTAAGATGCAGCCTTTGGGCAGGGGTTTTATCAATCTCATCAAAATGATCATCGCCCCCCTGATCTTCTGTACCGTTGTTACGGGCATTGCCGGCATGTCGGACGTGAAGTCTGTGGGCAAAACCGGCGGCATCGCGCTGGCCTACTTCATGGTGCTCACCACTGTGGCCCTGATCATCGGCCTGGTGGTCGTCAATCTGGCGCAGCCCGGCGTAGGCATGAATGTGGACGTGAGCACCTTCGGCGAAGCCGAAAGACATCTGGCCGATCAGTACGCCGGCAAGGCTCACAGCAACAACCTGGTCAACTTTTTCATGAACATCATTCCCAAGACCTTTGCCTCAGCCTTTACCAGCGGCGAAATTCTGCAGGTGCTGCTGGTGGCCGTTCTTTTTGCCTTTGCGCTGCACTTCAGCGGAGCCAAGGGGCAAATCGTCTTTGATTTCATCAAAAGTTTTTCGGAAGTCATGTTCCGCATCATCAAGATCATCATGTATGTGGCTCCCCTGGGCGCTTTCGGGGCCATGGCCTTCACCATCGGCAAAGGAAGGCATCGGTTCGGTGGTTTCGCTGGGTGAGCTGATCGTCTGCTTCTATATCACCAGCATCCTCTTTGTGGTCGTGGTATTGGGTTTCATCGGCAGGCTCTGCGGCTTCAACGTGCTCAAATTTGTCCGCTACATCAAGGAAGAGCTGCTCATCGTGCTGGGCACTTCCTCGTCCGAATCCGTGCTGCCCAATATGCTGCACAAGATGGAGCGCCTTGGCTGTCATAAGAGCGTGGTGGACCTGGTCATCCCCACCGGCTATTCCTTTAACCTGGACGGCACGGCCATTTACCTGACCATGGCTTCGGTCTTTCTGGCCCAGGCCACCAACACGCCCATGACCCTCAGTGACGAACTGATCCTGCTGACCGTGCTGCTCATATCCTCCAAGGGCGCGGCAGCCGTAACGGGCGGCGCGTTTATCGTGCTGGCCGGCACCCTGGGTTCCGTGGGCAGCATCCCGCCCGAAAGCATTGCCATCATCTTCGGCATTGACCGCTTTATGTCCGAAGCCCGCGCCCTCACCAACCTGGTGGGGTATGGCGTGGGCACCATCGCCGTGGCCAAGATGACCGGTCAGCTCGACGGCGACAGGATGCGCGACGTGCTTGATAAAAAGGGAGAAGCCCTGGCAGCGGAAGCCGCCTGACGCTGACTCCGCATCCGTTATGCCGCGGCCCGTCGGACGGAAGTTCTCCGTACGGCGGGCCGCGCGCAATTTCGCCCCTGCGGGGCCGTTTTTCTGCACTTCAATGCCGCCCCCTGCCGCAACACGGCCGAATTCTCTACCCCGCGATGCCCCTCTGCACCCCGCAGCAAACACTCTTTGGCGGCTGCGACCGGTGCTCCGCCCCGTCCATATGCTGCGGCAAGCGCGACACAAGGATCTTCACGCTTCCGGCGAACCGGCGCGCCACAAAAAACGGCCGCCCAAGGCGGCCGTAAAGCAAGGCGGCAGCGGCAGACCTACCAGATAGACTGCACGGCCTCCATAGCCAGTTGCACCATTCTTTCAGGGGCCACGCCCAAGGCCACCACCAGCCCCACCAGGCAGATGCCCGCCAGACGCGTGCCCACGGCCGGGGCCGGCGCGGCCGCTTCCGCAGGGGCGGCTTCAGTGTAGGCCGCGCGCACCACCTGCAAATAATAATAGATGCCTATGGCCGTATTGATGGCGGCAATAACCACCAAAACGCTGTGCCCCGCCTTCCAGGCCCCGGTCAGCAGCAGAAACTTGCCCATAAAGCCCACAAAGGGCGGAATGCCCGCCAGGGCAAACATGCTCACGCCCAGCACAAAAGCCAACAGGGGTGAGCGCCCGGCAAGGCCGTTAAGGTCGCGCACGGCCGGGTTCTCGCCCTGCGGGGCCACGGCGCAGAGCACCAGAAAGGCTGCCAGCATCATGAACAGATAGCCCGTGGCGTAGTACAGGGCCGTGCCAAAGCCCCAGCTTTGCAAGGTCACCATGCCCAGCAAAATATAGCCCGCGTGGGCAATGCCCGAAAAGCCCAACATGCGCTTGACGTCCGTCTGCACCAGAGCCACCAGGTTGCCGTAACACATGGAGGCGATGGAAAGCGCCGTAAGCAGCCAGACCAGCGGTCCGGGGCCCGGTTCAGCCAAAGCGCAGAAGCGGGCCAGCACGGCCACGGCCGCCACCTTGGGCAAGGAGGAAATAAAAGCTGTGGTGTCGTTGGAAGCGCCCTGGTAGACGTCAGGCGCCCAGAAATGGAAGGGGAACACGGCCAACTTGAAGAACATGCCGCAAAGCAGCATGCACAGGGCGATGGCGGCGGTAACCTGCACGCCGGCCGCGTGCATGACGGGCAGGGCTTTGGCCAGATAGGTGGTGCCCGTAAGGCCAAAAATCCAGCTCATGCCAAAGAGCATGATGCCCGAAGCCGTCACGCCGAACAGCAGGTATTTGACCGCCGCTTCCATGGGCAGGCGCAGGCTCTCCGACGGCGTGCGCATGGGCACCAGCAGGTACAGGGAATAGGAAGAAAGCTCCAGGGCCACAAACAGGGTGATCAGCTCCACGCTGCTGGAAAGCAGGGTCAGCCCCAGCAGGGCCGTGAGCAGAAAAAGGTAGTATTCCGCCCGCATCCGCACGGAAACACCCCGCACGTCCGCACCAAACAGGGTCAGCAGGGTAAAGCCCGTGGCCAGGGCGCATTTGACCAGCTGGGAGAAAAGATCCACCCGGTAAGCGCCGTAAAACAGCTCTCCCGTGGCGGAAAGGCTGACAAAACAGGCCACGGCAAAGGCCGCGCCCACACCCAGCGCCACCAGGCGCAGGCTCTGCGGGCGGCATGCCGTAAGGGTCATGCCGAAGGCCAGAAGGCAGCCGGCAAGAAGAACCAGTTCCGGGGCAAAGAGATGTGCGTTCATGCGTGGGCCTTGTCTGTGCTTGGGGTTCGGGTCAACGCGCAAAAAGCTCGGCCAGGGCCAGGGCGTTGTGGGCCTGGTAGCCGGTCTGGGCCAGCAGATGGTCCAGGCTTGGCCGCATGACCCGGAGGAAGGGCTCCGGGGCCAGGCCTATCCAGAAAACAAAGGCCAGCAAAGGCGCCAGGGTCACGGTTTCACGCCAGCCCAGATCCCGCATATGGGATTGGTCCGGGTTGTGCGTGCCGCCCCAGATGACGCGCTGCAGCATCCGCAGCATGTAGGCGGCGGCCAGGATGGCTCCGGGCACGGCGCAGACCGCCACGATCTTGTTGTTAAAAAAGGCCCCGGCCAGGATGAGAAACTCGCCCACAAAGCTGTTGGTGCCGGGAAAGGCTAAGGACGAGAGAGAAAAGAACGTCAGATACGTCACATAGATGGGCATAAATTTGCCCAGGCCGGCAGCGTCGTTCAGCTCCCGGCTGTGGGAGCGTTCGTAGACCATGCCCACGCAGAGGAACAGGGCGCCCGTGGTCACGCCGTGGTTGATCATCTGCAGCATGGCCCCTTCCAGACCGCGCTGATTCAGGGAGAAGATGCCCAGGGTCACAAAGCCCATATGCCCCACACTGGAATAGGCAATGAGCTTTTTCATGTCCTGCTGGGCCAGGGCGGTCAGGCCGCCGTAAAGGATGCCCGCCACGGAAAGCCACTGCAGGGCCGGCAACAGGTCAATGGCCGCCGTCGGCGTAATGGGCAGGCAAAAGCGCAGAAAGCCGTAGGTGCCCATCTTGAGCAGAACAGAAGCCAGCAGTACGGAGCCCGCCGTGGGCGCTTCCACATGGGCTGCGGGCAGCCAGGTGTGGAAGGGAAACATGGGCACCTTGATGGCAAAGGCGATGAAAAAGGCCAGAAAGACCAGCAGCTGGAAGTTGGCGGCGTACTGCTGCCCCATAAGCGCCGGAATGCTGAAGGTGCCCTGATTGATGTACAGGGCCACAATGGCCACCAGCAGAAAAACCGATCCGGCCAGAGTGTACAGGAAAAACTTCACCGAAGCGTAGGCCTTGCGCGGACCGCCCCACACGGCGATAAGCAGGTACATGGGGATGAGCATGGCCTCCCAGAGCACGTAAAAGAGCACCAGGTCCAGGGCCATGAACACGCCCAGCATGGACGTTTCCATCACCAGCAAACAGACCATAAACTCCTTGACCCGGCTCTGGATATACCGCCAGGAGCCCAGCACGCAGATGGGCATGATGAGCGTAGTCAGCAGCACCAGCAAAAGCGAAATGCCGTCCACCCCCAAGGTATAATTGACATTGAAGGTCTCAATCCACGGGCGGTGCTCGCCAAACTGGAACAGGGACGACGTGGGGTCAAAATGCGTGTACAGCGGCAGGGAAAGCCCGGCATTGACCAAGGTGACGGCCAGCGTCCAGAGCCGCACGAGGTTGTCGCCGCGCAGCAGAGGCACCACCGCCGCCCCGGCCAGGGGCAGAAAAATCAGCAGTGAAAGAATGGGAAAGCCCAGGGTGTTCATGCTCAAAAAATCCATGGTGGCCATCTCCTTCCCGATCCGTTCAGACCAGCGCCAGCAGCGTGAGCACCACAGCCATTACCGCGACCATGGAAACAATATTGGTTTGCAGCCTGCCGCTCTGCACCAGGCGCAGCACCCCGCCCAGAGCGCGCACGCTCCGAGCCGCGCCGTCCACCACCGTATCTATGCCGTGCCAGTCAAACCAGGACCAGAAGCGCGCGGAGCGCATCAGCGGCACTATGCCCTGCCGGTTCCAGGTCTGGCCCACGGCCGTATCCACAGACTGCACGGGCTTGCGCGCAAACCAGTAGAACAGCCGCCCGCCCATGCGGTAAAACCAGTCCAGGTCCAGGCTGATGGTGGGTTCGGGCGTGAGCTTTTTGAGCAGCAAAAAGAAGCCCAGAGCCGTAAAAAGCAGGATTTGCAGCGTCTCTGAAATGTGCGCCGCCGTGTACGGATCATAGGCGGCCGCCGCTTCGGGGAAGGGCAGCATGTTGTAGAGATACGGCGTGTAGCAGCCGATAAAGATGCACAAAAAGGCCGCCGCGGCCATGGCCACCTGCATGTTCTTGGGCGGATCGCAGGCGCGCTTCCAGGTTTCTTCAGAGCAGTTGTTCTTGCCGAACCAGATGAAGTACGGCACCTTCAGCCCTGTGTGCAAAAAGGTTCCCGCCGAAGCCAGGGTAAGCAGAAAGCCCGCCCAGTAGTTGTGGGCCTCAAAACCGGCGGACACGATCATGGCCTTGCTCACAAAGCCGCTGAACAGCGGGAAGGCCGAAATGGAAAGCCCCCCTATGAGCGTGAACACAAAGGTCCGGGGCATTTTTTTATACAGCCCGCCCAACTGGGTAAACTTGCTTACGCCCGTCATCTGCAGCACCGAGCCGCAGCCCATAAACAACAGGCCCTTGTACAGGATGTGGGCAAAGGCATGGGCGCAGGCCCCGTTGATGGCCAGGGGCGTGCCTATGCCCACGGCTGCCACCATGTAGCCCACCTGGCTGATGATGTGGTAGGCCAGCAGCCGGCGGGCGTCGTTTTCCAGCACGGCGTAGACTACGCCGTAGAGAGCCATGCCCACGCCCAGGGGCACCAGCACCTCCATGCCCGCAAAACTGCGCGCCAGCACGTACACGGCCGTCTTGGTCGTAAAGGCGCACATGAACACCGCGCCCGTCACCGTGGCTTCGCCGTAAGCGTCGGGCAGCCAGGCGTGCAGGGGCGGTACGGCGGCGTTGAGAATGAAGCCCGCCATAATCAGATAGGTATACGCCTGCGGGTCGGTCACGCCTATGGGCCCAAAGCTCAGGTCGCCCGTAGCCCGGTAGCGCAGCACCAGCCCGGCCAGCAGCAGCAGGCCGCCCGCCGTGTGCACCAGCAGGTAGCGGTAGCCCGCGCCCAGCGAGGCCTTGCGCCCCCGGAACCAGACCAGAAATACGGATGAAAAAGCCATGACCTCCCAGAACAGAAAAAGCGTCAGGTAGTCGCCGCAAAAGATGACGCCCAGAGAGCCCGCCACATAGATCCAGGCAGCCATGTGCTGGGCCGGCTGCTCCACATGCAGGCCATAAACGGTGCCGATGATGCACATGAGCGTCATGATGTAGGCAAAAACCAGGCTCAGGGCGTCCACCCGGCCGAAGGTCAGCGTCCACTTCATGAAGGGCACCACGCCGTACACGCCGTTGTGCCCCTGCATGAGCAGCACGGCGGCAAAGGCCAGCACGGGCACCAGCACCAGAAAGACCTTGCGCGCCGCCCTGGGCACAAAGGGCAACAGCGCAGCCCCCAGCAGGAGCACGGCAGAGGGATGGATCCAGGGTTCAGTCATCGTAATAATCCTCGCGGGTCATGATGCCCAAATGGCCAAACCACTTGGAAACGATGATGATTACAACACAGGCCACAAAGCCGAAGACAGCCCAGAAACCTGGCAGGCGCTCCATAAAGGTGTGCACATGCTCCTTGGGAACAAACAGGGCGTCCCACAGCACCACCAAGGCCAGCAAAACCAGACAGGCGCGGATAGTGCCCTTGAGCCTGGCGCGGAAAAATTCGATGATTCTGACTATCATCCTGTCACCGCCTTCACGAAGGACATGATGGCGTCGGGATAGACGCCCAGAAGCACAGACACGATTGCGGCCAGAAGAATGGGCACCACCATGGCCAGCGGGGCCTCGCGGATGCCCTGCGTCGCCTCTCCTGCCGGGCGCTTGCCGAAAAAGGCCTTGTAGGTCACCGGGGCAAAGTAAGCCACGTTCAGCAAGGTGCTGGCCAGCAGCACCAGCATGATGCCCACGGCATGGGCGGGCATCTCCATGGCCCCGGTCAGCAGCTTCCACTTAGTCACAAAGCCCGCCACGGGCGGCGCGCCGATCATGGAAAGAGAAGCCACCGCAAAGGCCGCAAAGGTAAAGGGCATGGTGCGCCCCAGGCCGCTCATCTCCGAAATGCACTTCTTGTGCGTGGCCACATAGATAGCCCCGGCGCAGAAAAAGAGCGTAATCTTGGAAAAGGCGTGGTTGGCAATGTGCACAATGCCGCCCTGAATGCCGTCCACGGTAAGCAGGGCCACGCCCAGAATGATGTAGGAAAGCTGGCTCACCGTGGAATAGGCCAGCCGCGCCTTAAGGTTGTCCTTGGTCAACGCGATGACCGAGGCCGTAAGGATGGTGAAGGAAACAAAATAGGCCGTGGGCACGCCCAGGTTGAGGCTTTTCATCAGGTCTGTGCCGAAGACGTAGAGCATGACCCGCGTGGTGCAGAACACGCCCACCTTCACCACGGCCACAGCGTGCAACAGGGCCGACACCGGCGTAGGCGCAACCATGGCCCCCGGCAACCAGTGGTGCAGCGGCATGATGCCATTTTTGGCAAAGCCCAGCAGGCAGCAGACGTAGAGCACCGTGGCCAGGGCATTGCTGACCCCGCCGTGGAAGATGCCCTCGTGGCTGTTGTGGGCAAAGTCCAGATTGCCCGTGAGCACGTAGATGACGATCATGGCGGGCAGCACCAGACCCTTGGCCGTAGTGGTCAGGTAGACGATATACTTGCGCGCGCCTTCATACCCCTCTTCGTCCTGGTGGTGGGCCACCAGGGGGTAGGTGCAGATGCTGACCACCTCATAGAACAGGTAGAGGGTAAAGAGGTTGTCCGCAAAGGCCACGCCCATGGCTCCGAACAGGGTCAGCGCGAAACAGACGCTGAAGCGGGTCTGGGCGTGCTCCTTGAGGCCGCGCATGTAGCCCGCCGAGTAGAACACGGTGATAATCCACAAAAATGAAGCCACCAGGGCAAAAACCATAGAAAAGGCGTCGGCCCGAAAACTTACCGAAAGCCCCGGAAGAATGGGAAAGAGCGTCTGGTGCAGGGTGAGGCCGCGCCCCACAGGCGCGGGGGCCACGTCGGGGATCATGGAGGCCACCAGGGCAAACATGACCACCGCCGTGACAAAGGAGACCGTCTCGCGCACGTTGGGCCAGCGCCCGGTCAGCACGACCAGGCAGGCGCCCACGAGGCCGGAGAATACGGCGGCCAGGGGTATGACGGATGCAACCATTTCCATGTGCTCCCCCAGAGCGGTTGCGCGCGGGGGTCTGCCCCCCTCGCGCCGTGTGAGCTGTAAAAAATCCCGACCGCAGCTTTCAACTGCCCACGGTCTGCGCCGTCAGCCCCCTGCCGGGGCCTCTGGAGCAATGGCAAAATAACCTTGCTCTAGCCGTGCATATCCGAGGGCCCGTCCGTCTCAATGGAGCGGTAGAGCCGGTATACGGCCAGAATAATGGAGAGGACGATGACCGCCTCTGCCGCCGCAATGGCCATGACAAACAGGGTGGCCACCTGCCCCGCCACCGGGTCCGGGGCCGTAAAGCGCCCAAAAGCCATAAAATTCACCGAAGCTCCGCAGAGGATCAGCTCCGAAGCGATAAGCATGCCGATAAAGGTGCGCCGCACGGCCATGCCAAACAAGCCCAGACCGAACAGGCCCGCGCCGATAATCAGGTACGCTTCCAACGACTGGCTTGCGCTGGCGATCATTTCTCCCTCCCGTGGCGCGCCAGGGCCAGCGCGCCTACCATGGCCACCACCAGAACCACGGAAATAAGCTCAAAACTCATGGAGTAGGTGCTCAACAGAGCCTCGCCCACGCGCTCCACCGTGCCGGGGGCCTGTGCAGCGGGGGGTTGCGGCCATACGCCATACAATGCCTGCCCCGCCAGAACCACCGTCACCAAAACGCTGCCCGCCGCGCCCAGCAGCACTGTAAAGCCCCGCCGCCGGGGCGCGCGCCGGGCGTCGGTGGTTTCCGCCAACATGATGGCAAAGGTGATGGTGACGCAAAGCGCGCCCACATAGATGAGCATCTGCATAAAAGCCACAAAGGGGCTGGAAAGATAGTAGTAAAGGCCCGCCACCCCCGTGAAGCACAGGGCCAGCCCCGCCACCCGGCGGATAAGCGAGTGCGCCCCCACGGCCAGCACGCCGCCCGTAAAGGTCACCACCACAAAGAACCAGAAAATGCCTTCGGCCAGAGCCGCCAGGGTCTGCGGGCTGAACATCACGGACGCTCCTTGAGCCGCCGGACGAGATCGAAATGGTAGTCCTTCGCGTCAAAGCCGGCCAGGTTGTATTCGCGTGAAAAGGTCAGGGCCTCTGTGGGGCAGGCTTCCACACACATGCCGCACAGGCTGCAGCGGGTAAAATCCAGTTCGTAGCGGGTAAGCGTTTTTTTCTTGGCGCCCTCCAGCTTTTCCCCTTCCAAAGAAATGCAGCCGGACGGACAGGCCTTTTGGCAGGAACCGCAGACAATGCAACGGTCCTTGCCCGTTTCCGGGTCGTACACCAGGTCGATGTGCCCCCGGTAACGCGGGGGGATGGGCGGCGTTTCGCGCGGGTAGCAGCTTGTGACCACGGGCATGAAAAAATAGCGCAGGGTGATGCCCATGCCCACCACCAGGCTCCAGCCGCCGGCAAAAATATTTTTGAAGTATGTGGTCATGCTAAAACACCTTGAGCAGCGCGCTGGTGAGCAGAAGGTTAATGAGCGCCACGGGGATAAGCACCTTCCACGAAAGGTTCAGCAAGCCGTAAAATGTGGTGCGCGGAAAGGTCCAGCGTATCCATACCACGGTAAAGATGACGGCGTAGAGCTTGATAAGCAGCCAGTGCGGACCGGGCCAAAGACCCAAGGGGCAATCCCAGCCGCCCAGAAACAAAATGGTGAGCAAGGTGGAGCCCACCACCACATTGGCGTACTCGCCCATGAAATAGACGCCGAAGCCCATGCCCGAATATTCCGTAAAAGCCCCGGCCACCAGCTCACTTTCAGCTTCGGCCATGTCAAAGGGGGCGCGGTTGGTTTCAGCCAGCATACAGATAAAGAAAATAACGCAGGCCACGGGCATGAGGGGGCTCGCCCCCAGGCGAAAAGCGTTCCAGTGCCAGAAGCCGCCGGACTGTTCGGCCACCGTCGTGCCCAGATTGAGCGTGCCCGTGACCATGACCAGGCTGACCACCACCAACAGCATGGGAATTTCATAGGCTACGTTCTGAGAAACCACACGCGCCGCGGAAATGACCGCAAACTTGTTGCGTGAGCCCCAGGCCCCCAGCAAAAGGCCCATGACGTTGACCGAGGCGAAGGCGTAGATGGCCAGCAAGCCCAGGTTCAGGTCGCGGGCCACCAGCCCCGGCCCGTACGGCAGGGCCACAAAGCTGAGAAAGGCCGGGGTCATGACCAATACGGGCCCCAGGCAGAACAGCACGCCGTCGGCATCCTTGGGGATAAAGACCTGCTTGACCATGAGCTTGACGCCGTCGGCAATGGGCTGCAACAGACCGTAGGGCCCCACTTCCTTGGGGCCGATGCGGCGCTGGATGTGCCCGGCCACCTTGCGCTCCACCCAGACCAGATAGGCCGCGTTGAGGGCCACAAAGGCGAGGAAGCCCAAAAGGTAGAGCAACAGGCGCAGGGGTTCGGAGTTCCAGTTCATGACGTGCCTTCCTCAGCGGTCGATGTCGGGGATCACCAGGTCCAGGCTGCCCAGAAGCGCCAGAGCGTCGGGCAGCAGCATGCCTTTACAGGCCTCGCCGAAGACCAGCAGGTTGGAAAAACAGGGCGTGCGCAGCTTAAGCCGCCAGGGCGAACCCGTGCCGTCGCTGACGGCGTGGATGCCCAGAAGGCCGCGCGCCGTTTCCACCGCGTGGTAGTAATCGCCCTTGGGCGGCTTGATGTTTTTGGGCACCTTGGCCGCCATAACCGGCCCGCCGGGCAGCTGCTCCAGAGCCTGTTCAATGATACGCAGGCTCTGTTCCATCTCATCCATGCGCACATTGTAGCGCGCCAGGGAGTCGGCCTCATGGTATACGGGCACGTCAAAGCGGAAGCGGTCATAGACGCTGTAGGGCTCGTGGCGGCGCACGTCAAAGGCAATGCCCGCGCCGCGCGCCACCGGTCCCGTGGCCCCGTACTTGCGGCACATTTCCGCAGAGACAATGCCCACACCTTCCAGGCGCTGGCGGAAAATAAGATTCTTGGTAACCAGGTTGTGGTACATGGGCAGACGGGAACGCATCCTTTTAATGAAGGCCCGCGTCCCGGCCACAAAATTTTCGTCCACGTCGTTGTAGACCCCGCCGAAGCGGAAATAGCAGTACGTCAGGCGGGATCCGGTCACGGACTCCAGCAGGTCCAGAATCTGTTCGCGGTCGTCAAAGGCATACAGCAGGGGGGAGAAGCCGCCAAGGTCCAACACAAAGGCCCCCAGCCAGAGCAAATGGCTGGAAACGCGGTTGAGCTCCGTGGTGATGACCCGGATGTACTGGGCGCGCTCCGGCGCTTCAATGCCAGCGGCGCGCTCCACCACACAGGCGTAACCGAAATTGTAGGCCAGGGCGTGCAGGTAGTCCATACGGCCCGTATTGGCCATGAACTGCGCCCAGGTGCGGTTTTCAGCCATCTTTTCGTGCATACGGTGGATGTAGCCCAGCACGGGCTCGGCCTCCACAATATACTCCCCGTCCATGACGACCTTGACGCGCAGCACGCCGTGCGTGGCGGGATGCTGCGGCCCCAGGTTCAGGACGAAACGCTCGTCGGTGGGACTTTGGGCCAGGAAGTTCATGCGCCATAATCCTTGAGCAGGGGGTGATAATCCGCGTCCTCAGGCAACAACAGGGGCACAAGATAGGGATGCCCCGTAAACACAATGCCGAAAAATTCATGAATTTCGCGCTCGTGCCAATGCGCTATGGGGTAGATCTGCGCAATGCTCGGCAACTGCGGGGCGGAACGCGGCACGCGCACCCGCACGGACACCCGGTGCCGGGCCGCATAGCGGTTGCAGTCGTAAACCACTTCCAGCTCGTCCTCTTCGGGAATGCCGGGGGCCGCCTCTTGCGGGGCTGCCGCAGGGGCCGTTGCTGCGCCGTCCGCCGCAGCTTCCGCGTCTGCCGCGGCTTTGGCGGCGGCAGCCGCTTTGGCCTTGGCCTCCTTGAGCAGGGTTTCCCGCTCGCCCAGCCAGTCCACGCCGGTCATGCCCTCAAGAAAATACCCTGCCGCATCCAGCAGGCCCACAGCCTCCGGAACGGCCGTTGCAGGCACGCGCACCTCCAGGTCATAGCCCAGGGCGGCGTGATCCGTGTCCCGCACGCTCACGCCCGGCAAGGCTGCAAGACGCGCGCGCAGGGCTGCCGGATCCGCGTGCGCGGGGGTTGCGCTCATGCGGGGGGCCTCAGGCAACATGACCGTTCACCTCCATGGCAAGGGGCGCGTCCGTGTCGTTGTCGCTCTGGGGCGCGGCCTGGGCCGACGCCTCCCGCGCGGCGGCGGGTCCGGGCAGGGGGGGCGGCGTCACTACGGGCCAGCGCCGCTTGCCCGTGAGTTTTTCTTCCAGCTTGAGGATGCCCTCAATAAGAGCTTCGGGCCGCGGCGGACAGCCGGGAATGTAGACATCCACGGGGAAGAGCTTGTCCACCCCTTCCACAATGCCGTACTGCCCCTCGTAGACAAAGGGCCCGCCGGAAATGGCGCAGTTGCCCATGGCAATGACCCACTTGGGTTCGGGCATTTGGTCGTACAGGGTCTGCACGGCCGGGGCCATTTTTTTGTTGACCGTGCCGGAAACGATCATCACGTCGCTCTGGCGCGGCGACGGCCGAAAGACCTCCGCCCCGAAGCGGGCCAGATCAAAGCGTGACGCGCCGGCGGCCATCATCTCAATGGCACAGCAGGCCAGACCAAAGGTCATGGGCCAGAGCGAATTGGCCCGGCACAAATCCAGCAGCCGGTCCAGACTCGAAAACTGGACTACCGATCCGAAAACATTTTCCTCTGCCACTGGAACACTCCCTTTTTCCACGCGTACACGATAACCAGGGACAAAATGCCCACAAAGAGGAAGACTTCCACAAATGCCCGCAAGTCGCTGACTATTGTAGTTTTGGCATAGATAATGGCCACGGGAAAGAGAAACAGAATATCCACGGCAAAAGCCAGGAAAAGCAAGGCATACATATAGTACACAGCGCCGAACTTTATCCAGGCGTCGCCGATGGGGTCTATGCCGCATTCAACTATCTGCCGGGTTTTGCCGACAGTGTTGCGCGTCAGACGCGGCGCAAGAAAAAAGACCAGTACAAATGGCCCCAGCGCAAAGCTGATGCCCCCCAGGCAAAAAACCATAATGTAGACAAGGTCCATAACATCATTGGCGGCCATAGAGCATCTCACTCTGTGTAAAAGACAACAAAAATATTTTCAAAGGAGATATTGACTGCGCAACCAGTCTATTCCCTTTTTATATTGTTTTGTGGAATACAAAAATTATATAGTTGTGTCAACGACTCTTTCAAAAAAATATTTACTCAGTGCAAAAATTCACAACAAATTCCTAAAGAAAATTATAATTGACTATCCCAATAGGACATTCACAGACACTGCACCTGTTTTCACGGTAATAATACATGGAATGTTCGTGCATTAGCAAAAAAAAGCAGCCCCCGCGAGGACCGAGCCTGACCGGCGCCAAAGGGCGGCAGCAGACCAAATTCCGGCAAGACCGCAAGCCGCGCCGGAGTGCAAAAATATCCCGTCACAAGCGCACAAGACCCGCCCTGATGTTCAAAACAGGGCGGGTCTTACGGCTTTATCCGAGAAAAACAGGAGCTACATCAAGGGGGGGGCTACCTCAAAGGGAGGGGCACAGCGGTCCGTTGAAGGCGCTTGCCCCCGTCTTTGGTGTAGCCAACAACAGAGGCTCCCCTGTGCCCCCACCTAGGCCGCAAAAATTTCACGCCTGCACTTCGGAATAGGCTTTGTCCTTGGGGGCCTGCTGCACAGATTGCAAAAAACGGCTTGCAGGATCGTCCCAGGGGTGGCCGGGTGCCCCTCCCAAAACTTGGGCCAGAATAGCCAGCAGGATTTGCTCGGCATCACCTCCCTCAGATGATAGGTTTTGCCTTTGTGGCGCTTGCATAGGTCGGCAGCCTGCGCTTCATCCCTTGTTTGCCACACAGGCACAGGCCGTTGACCGGCAACAGGCTTACCCGTAATCTGTGGGGACGGAGGCATTATGTCGCTTACCCTTGAAGAACTGGTCGAAACTGCCATAGAGAATCAGCGCGTAATCCTTGAGCTTGAACTGAAAAAAAAGGGGGTTCCGCTGAACTACCTGGATGAAAATGGGCAGTATACCCTTCGCTATCCCGATGGTCACACGGAAACGATGTCACTCAACGAAGCCCAACAACAGGTCAGGTAATGCCCACGCTCTTGTGCATCTGCGGCCCAAATGGGGCAGGCAAGAGCACTTTTTCAAGGGCGATTGCTATGCGGGAAAATCTGCTGGTTATTGACCCTGATAAACTTGCTGCAGAAGGCTTGTCTCCCATAGCCGCTGGTAAGGCTGCTGCTCGTATGGCTCACCTTTTTCTGGAAGAGGGAGTTTCATTTGCGCGAGAGTCTACCCTTACCGCCAGGTTTGACTTCACGCTGATGGCAAAGGCAAAACAGCGAGGCTATAAAATTGAGCTTGTATACATATGCCTTGCGTCAGAAATGCTTGCGCTGAAACGAGTTGCGGCTCGCGCGTCACGGGGGGGACATAGAGTTCCGCCTCGGGATGTTATCCGCCGTTTTAGCCGCAGCCTTGAAAATTTGCCAAAAGCTATTGCGCTGGCGGACAAAGTGACTATTCTGGATAACTCCTTCTGTAATTACAAAAGGCTATCCTAGCCAGTCTGATAACAACATATTTTGAAGCGCCCGGTTCCCTTAAAAAGGGGGCTCTACCTCAAAGACAGGGGCACAGCGGTCCGTTGAAGGCGCTTGCCGGCTCTACCTCAAAGACGGGGGCACAGCGGTCCGTTGAAGGCGCTTGCCCCCGTCTTTGGTGTAGAGCCTGTATACAGGATAATGTGTACAAAAAATTAAGGGGTCACGGTTTTCACCGTAACCCCTTGAAAAATGGTGGAGAAGAAGGGATTTGAACCCTCGACCCCCGCCTTGCGAAGGCGATGCTCTCCCAGCTGAGCTACTTCCCCACACAGCGCCAACTGCGCAGGACAACAGCAATAGGCAAAACGCCCTATTTTGTCAAGCGGCTATGCCCGCAGGGCAGGTATAGCCACGCCTGGTGGCGGCAAGCGCCCGCCTCTGCCAAGCGCCCGCCCGCGCAAAACTTCCGTACCGCATCCTGCGAGCCAAAGCCGAAAATGGACCAAAAGAGGACGGCTGGAAAAACAATGGCCGTGCTTGTCAGCGCAGCAACAAACACGACTCTGGTCAGAGGCGCGCAGGCCGAACCCGCCGCGCCCCAGAAAAAGTTTTTTGAAGGAAGGGGAGGCACGGGGGAAGGAGCGCTTTTGTGAACAAAAGTTCCCCCTTCCCCCGTAATAAACCTGGCTTTCGCCAATTTCGTCCAGTTCGCCCTACTCCGCCCTGGCCGGGGCGGTCGGGGTTGCTGCCGGGGTTGCTGCCGGCGTGGCTGTCTGGTGGGCCTGCTGCCGCCGGGCCAGTTCCTGCGCGTCTGTGGTCAGCAAGCCGGGCCGTGCGCCGCTGTCCTGCCAGCCGCCGCCCAGGGCCATGCACACGCCCACCACGCTGTCCAGACGGTCGCGCAGGGCGCCGGCCAGTTGCAGTTCGGCGGCAAAGAGCTGGCGTTCGGCGTCCAGCACGGTCAGGTAGTCCGTATAGCCGTTGTCGTACTGCAGCCGGGCGATCTGGGTGGAGCGGCGCAGGCTTTCCACCTGGATCTGCATGCTGCGCACAATGGCGTCGGCCTCGCGCTGGGCCGTGAGGGACGTGCGAATGTCGGCAAAGGCGTTTTGCACAGCCTTGCGGTATTCGGCAATGGCGGCGCGCTTTTTGGCTTCCGCGTCCTTAAGGTTGTACCAGTTGTTACCGAAGTCCAGCAGGGGCACATTGCCCGAAACCCCGTAACTCCACACGCCGGCCGGCCCGCTGAACAGGCTGCCCACGGAGGAGCTGACCGTGCCCAGCATGCCCGTAAGGGAAATGGAGGGGAAAAACTGAGCGCGGGCCACGCCGATATTGGCGTTATTAGCCATAATCAGAAACTCGGCGGCGCGGATGTCCGGGCGGCGTTCCAGCAGGTCCGAAGGCAGACCGGCCGGCAAGGCAGGCGGCGCAGGCAGCATGCTGATGGCCTGACCACGGACCATGGCGCGCTCCATGATGTCGCGGGGCGAGCGGCCCAGCAGCACGGCCAGGGCGGCTTCGGCCTTGTCCACAGCCACGGTGCTGGTGTGCACCTGGGCGCGGGCGGTTTCCACTTCGGCGCGGGCGCGCTGCCAGTCCAGCTCGGTAATGTCGCCCTGCTTGTAACGGCTGGAGTAGATGCTGAAGGCATCTTCACGCGTTTTGAGGGTGCGCCGGGCCGTATCCAGTTGCATGTCCAGAGCCAGCAGAGAGAAATAGGCCTGTGCGGTTTCTCCGGCCACGGCCAGGCGTTTGGCTTCGTGCCCGATAACCGTATTCATGAGCACGTCGCCCAACATGGTGCGCCGGTTGCGCAGCTTGCCCCAGAAGTCCAGTTCCCAGGCGGCGCTGAGCGAGCCCTGATACGTGGTGGATGAACGGGTAAGGCCCTTGTCTTCGTAGGAGCCGGTATTGGGCGCTTTTTCCGAAGCGCTGGAAGACAGCGCCTCGCCCGAGCCCGAAACCTGGGGCAGAAGCCCGGCGGTGGCCACCCCTACCTGGGCGGCGGCGGAGTCTATGTTGGCCAGGGATTGGGCCAGATCCTGATTATTCTTGAGGGCCTCCTCCACCAGTGCGCTGAGCACGGGATCGTTGAACCGGTTCCACCAGTCCGTGTGCAGCGGCGTCGCGCCCAGGTCCACACTGCGCCACTGGGCGGGAAGCTCCTGATCGGGCCGATCATAGTGAGGCGCCAGAGAACAGCCCGACAGCAGCGCAAGGCAGGCCAGCATCCACAGCAGAGGCGTGGCGCGGACGGAGCGGAGAACGCTCATATTTCCTCCTGTTCGTCCCCCACGGAGTTACGGCCTTCGTGGGGATCGGTCTTGCCCTGGATTTTCAGCGAGATCTGCATGATCAGCTTGAAGAAGAAGGGGATGAAAAGCGTGGCGATGCAGGTGGCCACCAGCATGCCGCCGATGACCGCCGTGCCGATGGAGTGGCGGCTGTTGGCCCCCGCGCCGGAACTGATGGCCAAAGGCACGCACCCCAGAATGAAGGCCAGGGAGGTCATGATGATAGGCCGGAAGCGCAGCTTGGAGGCGTGCAAGGCTGCGGCGTCCAGGCTGCGGCCGGCGCGCCAGGCCTCTACGGCGAACTCCACGATGAGGATGGCGTTTTTGGCGGCCAACCCGATGAGGGTGACCAGGGCCACCTGAAAGTAGACGTCGTTGGAAAGGCCCCGCGCCCAGGTGGCCAGCAGCGCGCCAAACACGCCGAAGGGCACGGCCGTGAGCACGGCCAGGGGCAGGGACCAGGATTCGTACTGGGCGGCCAGAATCAGGAAAACCATGACCAGGGCCAGCACAAAGATGGTGGTGGTATCGGCGCTGGCCAGCTTTTCCTGCAGGGCCGAGCCCACCCAGCCCAGCTGATAGTCGGTGTCCAGCACAGCGGCCGCGGCTTCTTCCATGGCCGCGATGGCCTGACCGGAAGAATAGCCCGGCGCGGGAGAACCCATGACGTGGGCGGCGGGGAAAACGTTATAGCGCTCCACCACCTGAGGGGCCGTGCGGCGCTCAAGGGTCATAACCGCGGTGAGAGGCACCATTTCGCCTTTGTTGTTGGGCACGTAGACGTCGTTCAGGTCTTCCGGCAAGTCGCGATAGTTGTGTTCGGATTGCAGACGCACCTGGAAGGTGCGGCCCAGGTAGTTGAAGTCGTTGACGTAGGCCCCGCCAAAGGTGCCGCCCATGGCCGTGAACACGTCGGCAATGCTGATGCCCATGTCCTTGCAGCGGTCGCGGTCCAGGTTGGCGTAGAGCTGAGGGGAACCGGTGGAAAAGAGGTTGCGCACCATGCCGATAGCCGGGTATTTGGGCGTGCCGTCGGGCTTTTTGGCAGAGGCCTCGGCCACAAGTTTGTTGGCCATGGCCTCCATGTCCTTGAGGCTGCCGGTGCCGCGCATCTGCACATAGCCTTCAAAGCCGCCGGTGGTGCTCATGCCGCTGATGGGCGGCGGGGTAAAGCCCAACACCACGGCTTCGGGCTGCATCATGGTAACAGCCATGACCTTGCTCGTGACGTCGTCGGCGGACATGCCCGGCGCAGTGCGTTCTTCCCAGGGTTTGAGCTTGGCAAAAAAGGTGCCGTAGTTGCTCTTGACGGAAATGGAGGTGATGTCCAGGCCGTTGATGGTGGTAATGGCCTCCACGGCAGGCTGTTTGGTCAGAAAGCCGGTGATCACCTCGCCCACCTTGGCGGTACGGGGCTGGGACGCGCCGTCGTCCAGAATGTACATGCCCAGCATGTAACCCTGGTCTTCGTTGGGCACGAGGCCGCCGGGCACCACGCGGAAAAGCCAGGCCGTAAAGGCCACCATGATGGCGCAAAGCACAAGGGCGCGCACCGTGGATTTTTTGATAAAGCGAACAATATTGACGTAGCGGCGGGTCACCCGGCCAAAGGCGTAGTTGAACCAGACAAAACCCCGCAAGGGTTTGTAGTCGTGATCGTGGGGCTTGAGCAGCAGGGCGCAGAGGGCCGGGGTGAGGGTCAGGGCCACCACGCCGGAGAGCACCACCGAAACGGAAATGGTGATGGCGAACTGCTTGTACATCTGCCCGGCCAGACCGCCCATAAAGGAAACCGGGATAAACACGGCGCAGAGCACCAGCACAATGGCCACCACCGGGGCGGTAACCTCGTTCATGGCTTTGGCCGTGGCCTCCTTGGGCGGCAAATGCTCCGTACTCATGATGCGTTCCACGTTTTCCAGCACCACGATGGCATCGTCCACCACAATGCCGATGGCCAGCACCATAGCGAAAAGCGTAAGTGTATTAATAGTGTAGCCGAAGGCGTAGAGGCCCGCAAAAGTACCGATGATGGACACGGGCACGGCGATGCAGGGGATGAGCGTGGCCCGCCAGTTCTGCAAAAAGACATAGACCACGATGATGACCAGGATCATGGCTTCCACCAGAGTGGAAAGCACCTCGTGGATGGACTCCAGCACAAAGTCGTTGGTGTCCACCACGATTTTGTATTCCATGCCGTCCGGCAGGCGTTGGCCGATTTCGGCCAGCTTGGCCTTAACGCGGTCGCCGGTGGCGATGGCGTTGGCCCCGGGCAGCAGGTAAACTGCGCCCATGCGGGCCACCATACCGTTGTAGGTGGAACTGACGCTGTAGTCCTTGCCGCCCATTTCAATGTGGGCCACGTCCCTAAGACGCAGCATGGCGCTGTCCGGCCCGGAACGGATAATGATTTCGCCGAATTCTTCAGGCGTCACCAGACGCCCCTGGGTGTCTATCTGCCAGGCCAGCTGGGTGTCGGCGCTGGTAGGCATATCGCCCAGGCGTCCGGGAGCGTACTGGGAGTTCTGCTCCTGGATGGCGGCCTTCACCTGGTTGACGGAAACCCCGTACTTGGCCAGCTTGTCCGGCTGGAGCCAGACGCGCATGGCGTAGTCCATGGAGCCGAAGACGGAACAGTCGCCCACGCCTTCCACGCGCTTGAGCTCGTCCACCACGTTGATCTGCATCCAGTTGTGGATGTAAATCTGGTCATAGCGGCCGTCTGGCGAAAAGAAGGCAAAGGCCTGGAGCATGGCCGGCGAACGTTTGACCACGCTCACACCCTGGCGGCGCACGTCTTCGGGCAGGGTGGTCTGGGCCAAGTTAACCTTGTTGTTGACGTTAACCAGGGCCATGTCCGGGTTGGAGCCCAGGGCAAAGTAGACGTTGATGCTGCCGGAGCCGGAGCCGGAGCCGGCGGTGGAAGTCATGTAGAGCATGTTTTCCACGCCGTTGATGCTCACTTCCAGCGGGGCCAGCACCGTAGAGGCGATGGTTTCCGCAGAAGCGCCCGGATACGCGGCCGACACATTGACCGTGGGCGGCACCAGATCGGGGTATTGGGCAATGGGCAGGGCCTTCATGGCCAGCGCGCCCACCAAAGTAATGACAATGGAGATGACTGATGAAAGAACCGGCCTGCGCAAAAAGAAATTGGGCTTGGTGGAAACAGCCATAAACTACCTACTTCTTGGGCGCGGCTTCCTGGGGCGCCTTCTGGCCGCCCACCTGCTGCACGCGCACCTTGGCCCCGGGGCGGGCCTTGATGATGCCTTCGCTGATGATGCGTTCGCCCCCTTTGAGGCCCTCCAGCACCAGATATTTGTCGCCCACAGCCACGCCCACCGTAACCGGGATGGGATAAACCGTGTCGTCCTTGTCCACGCCCATGACCATAGAGCCCTTCTGGGTCAGCAGAACGCACTTCTGGGGGATGAGCACGGCGTGGGTCAGCACGTCGCCTTCCACATACAGGCGCACGTACTGACCGGGCATGATGCTGCGGTCGGCATTGGCAAAGACCGCGCGCGCCTTGATGACGCCCGTGCCCGGCTGCACCTGGCTGTCAATAAAGGTCACTTCGCCCTCGCCCTGGTGCACGCTGCCGTCCAGAAGGCGCAGCCGCGCCTTGTAGCGGTTGCCCTCGGGAAAGCGCAGCCGTCCTTGCGCGGCCAGGGTCTGCCGGGCCATGCGCCGAGGTGCAGGGATGGAAAAGTCGATGTACATGGGGTCGGTCTGGTTCACATAGGTGAGCAGAGAATTGTTGCTCACCAGGTTGCCTGGGGTGACGTTTTCCTTGCTGCTGTAGCCGGAAACCGGAGCCGTCACCTGACAGTAGTCCAGATTGATTCTGGCCTGGCGCAGGGCCGCGCGGGCGCTGTCATAAGCGGCCAGGGCGTTGTCGCGGTCCTTTTGCGACACGGCGTTTTTTTCATACAAAGGACGGATGCGCCGCCACTCGCGCTCGGCATTGGTGAACTGGGCCTGAGCCTGCTGCATCTGGGCCTCATACTGGTCGCGCTCGATCTGGAAGAGCAGCTGCCCTTCTTTCACAAAGTCGCCTTCTTCGTAGAGGCGTTTCTCAACAATGCCCTGTACCCGCGCGCGCACTTCCACGGCACGCGAACCGGCCGCCTGGGCCTGGTATTCCGCCGGCCAGGGCGCGTCCGCCACGGTCACGTCCACCACCGAAACGGGCAGACGCATGTCCGCCCCGGCGGTCTTCTCGTCGCTCTTGCAGGCCGCCAGCAGGCAGCACAGGCTGAGGGAAAGGAAAAAAAGCGTTCGTCTGATCATGCAATCACTCCGTAATGGCAGGCGCTCCTGCGCCCAAAAACCGCGGTCCCAGCCCACTGTCGGGGGGAACGGAACTGTAATGAACACAGTTCATACGAAAAAGCAACAGAACGCCCCCGACCATAACTTTTTTAAAAAGCGCGCTATTCCAGGGGGTTAACTGACCGTATAAAAAAGCTATAACCTAGCGTATTTTTTGAATAAAAAAAATTACAAAGATTTTTCACCGGGTTCCAGCTGGGGGGCTTGCTCCGGCGGGACGGCATCATGCCGGGCCTGTGCGCCGGCACTCTCCAGAAAAGTGCGCCACCACACGGCGTCCTTAAATAATTCCATGCGCTTGAAGCGGTGGCGTTCATCGCCCATACGCAGCACGGTGATGTCCAGGGCCTTCTGCGCGCCGCCTTCGTCCCGAAAGACCAGACGCAGCCCGGCGCGTTGCACGGCCTGCAACTGGGCTGGCGAAAACAGGCTCATACAACGGCCGGCCACGTCCGTAGCCTTGAGAAAGCTCGTGGCCTGGCAGGAGTCCACTTGCAGCCGATAGGCCGTGCCGTTGACCAGCAGATCCACGCGATCGATGTTGCCCAGACTGATCTTGCTGCGGTTGATGACCTTGCCGTCGCGCAGGACGCGGTAGTAGCAAATCCCGGTGTCTTCAGAAGCACCCATGACCACCGTGGTGCGCACGTCGGGATAGAATACGCCAATGCTGGCCGTCATACCGGAGGCCACGGCAATGCCGCTCTTTTCTTCGGCGATAAGCCGGAGCTGTTGCGCGGTCCGTCTGCGGGCGTCAAAAATGATGAACGCCAGGAACAAAACCAGCGCGGCAATGATGGTCGCATCCATGAAACCCGCCTGTGCACGTTCACAGTGTCGTGACGGAAGGCAAATGTCAAGCGACGGTCAGGTTATGGCGCCCAGGAACACAGGGGGAGAAACGTTTGTCGAAAGGGGAAAAAGCAATAACGGCCACTGCCGACCGGCACGCCCCCTACTCTTCCAGCCGCAGCCGCTGCAGCGTCCCGGCCTGCACAGCCAGAAGCTCCGCCACAATGGCCACGGCGATCTGCTGCGGGGTTTCCGCGGCCACGGGCAAGCCAATGGGGCAGCACACGGCAGCCAGCTCGGCGTCGGGCACGCCCTGGGCGCGCAGGGCCGCATAGACCTGGGCCTTCTTGGCCTTGCTGCCGATCATGCCGATATACCGCGCGTGGCTGGTCAGGGCCTGGGCCAGCA
Organism: Desulfovibrio legallii; assembly: GCF_004309735.1. Classification (NCBI taxonomy): domain Bacteria; kingdom Pseudomonadati; phylum Thermodesulfobacteriota; class Desulfovibrionia; order Desulfovibrionales; family Desulfovibrionaceae; genus Desulfovibrio; species Desulfovibrio legallii. Next base: position 100,296 of record NZ_SIXC01000005.1, on the reverse strand, counting down.
CCTCGCGGTCAAAGCTGTGCCCGCGGGTAACAATGGCCACATAGTGCCGTCGCCCCACGTTGCAGGTTTCCACCAGATCGGCAAATTCCGGCAGCACGTGACAGTGCCGGGCCATGGGAAAACGCTCGGCGTTGGCAAACTGGGGCCGATCGTCCACTACGTCCACCACAAAGCCGCAAGCCTGGGCCAGCCGGGCCACCTCCAGCGAAACGTGCCCGCCCCCGCACAACAGCAGCACAGGCGGCGCGCTGAGCGGTTCCACATAGACGCTGCGTCCCGCCTGCGTCACCAGGCCCGGCTTGCGGCCGCAGGCCTCCAGCAGCGTGCGGGCCGCGTCCGCATGGGCCAGAACGTGCGGCGGCAGGGCGTGGTCCGGGGGCAGGGCCTCCAGCCACAACTGCCGTCGGGGAAGGGAAGGCTCGCTCACGTCCACCAGCCAGGCCCCGCGTTTGTCCTCGCGCAGGGCGGCGGTAGCCAAAGCAAACAACGCCGCGGCCTCAGGGGTAAGCACTTCGCAGAGCACCTCCATCTGCCCGCCGCAGATCATGTCGCTGTCCGGCCCCAGGCCGGTCAGGTCGCAGCGCACCAAGGCCGAGAGGCCGCTTTCCCGGCACTGCCGGGCCGCCTCCATAGCGCGGGCCTCCAGCGCCCCGCCGCCCACCGTGCCCTCAAAGCCCGCGGCCGTGCACAAGGCGCGCGTGCCCGCGTGGCGCGGGGCCGAACCTGCGCTGCGCACAATGGTCACCAAGGCCACGGTTTCCCCTCGGCGCAGCAGCTCCACCACCCGCGCTTCCAAGGTCTCTTCCCACAGGGGCGCGGGCATGCCGCCGGCAATCTCACTCATGCTCTTCCTCCTCCCGCACATAGCCGCACCCCTTGACCGGGCAGACAACTTTGACCCCGCCGCCGCGCTGTTTTTTCTCCACCAGATAGGGGGAGTCGCAACGCGGGCAGGGTCCGGGCACGGGTTTGTCCCACAAGGCAAAATCGCACTGGGGGTACTGGTCGCAGGAATAGAATATCTTGCCGCGTTTGGTGCTTTTTTCCACCAACTGGCCCTTGCCGCAGCGCGGGCAGGGCACGCCCGTGGAAAGGGGCGCGGCGTAGCGGCATTCGGGGTAGCCCGTACAGGCAATGAAGCTGCTGCCCGTGCGGGAGCGTTTGATGACCAAGTCGCGTCCGCATTGGGGGCACTGCCCCACTTTTTCGTACTGCGGCTTCTGCGGGGCCACGGGGGCCACGCTGCCGTCCTCCCGCCGCTCAAAATTGCTGGTATAGCGGCATTCCGGGTAGCCGGAACAGGCTAAAAACGCCCCGGCCTTGCCGAACTTGATCATCAAGGGTTTGCCGCATTCCGGGCAAGCCAGGTTGGCGGGCAGCCCGCCCTTGACGCTCTGCATATTTTTGGCCGCAGCGGCCAGGGTGGGGTTGAAGTCGCCCGCAAAGGCGTGCAGCAGGTCCACCCAGCCTTCCTTGCCCTCAGCCACTTTGTCCAGATCTTCTTCCATCTTGGCCGTAAAGCTCACGTCCATGAGTCGGCCGAAATTTTCCGTAAGCTGACGGCAGACCACGCGGCCCAGATCCGTGGGCATAAAATGCCTCTCCGCCAGGGTCACATATTCCCTGTCCTGCAGGGTGGAAATAATGGCTGCATAGGTGGAGGGACGGCCAATGCCCAGCTCTTCCAGTTCGCGCACCAGGCTCGCTTCGCTGTAGCGGGCCGGCGGCTGGGTAAACTTCTGTTCCTTTTCCAGCTTTTCCAGATCCAGGGTCTGACCGGCGTGCAGGGGCGGCAGGGCCGCGGCCTCCTCCTGGGCCCCGCGCGGCAAGACCGCCAGAAAACCGGGAAAGAGCAGCCGCTCGCCCTTGGCCTTCCACTGGGTGTGGGCGCAGGCGATGGTCACGGACGTATCGTGAAAGCGCGCCCCGGCCATCTGTGAGGCCACAAAGCGCGCCCAGATGAGCCGGTACAGATTGAACTGATCCGGCGGCAGGTGGGGCCGCACCAGGTCGGGCGTGAGGGTCACATCCACGGGGCGGATGGCTTCGTGCGCGTCCTGGGCGCTTTCCTTGGCCTTGTAAATCCGGGCGCGTTTGGGCAGATATTCTTTGCCGTAGGCAGCGGTTATGTATTCCTTGGCGGCCTGGCGGGCCTCGTCGGCAATGCGGGTGGAGTCCGTACGCATATAGGTGATAAGGGCCGTAAGCCCCTTGTCGCCCAGCTCCACGCCCTCATAAAGACGTTGCGCCAGATTCATGGTCCGCTTGGCCGTATAGCTCAGGCGCTGGTTGGCGGCCTGCTGCAAGGTAGAAGTGATGAAAGGCGGCTGGGGGGCGCGCTCGCGCTCCTTTTCCTCCACACTCTGCACCACAAAGGGCTGTCCCGTGAGGGCGGCCTCCAGCTCTTCGGCCTGGGCCGCATTGGCCACTACTGCTTTTTTGTTGTTGATTTTTGCCAGATCCGCCTTGAAAGACGGCGGCGTCTCTCCGGCCAGCAAGGCGCGGAAGAGCCAGTATTCCTCCGGCTTAAAGGCCTCGCGGGCTTCCTCGCGCTCCACAATAAGCCGCAGGGCCACGGACTGCACCCGCCCGGCGGAAATGCCGCGTTTGACGGTCTTCCAGAGCAGGGGCGAAATCTTGTAGCCTACCAGTCTGTCCAGCACGCGACGGGCCTGCTGGGCCTCAAACAAGTGGGCATTGAGCGGCCGGGGGCAGGCCAGGGCCTCCTTGACGGCCCGGGCGGTGATTTCATTGAACTGGATGCGCTTGATGTCCTTGGCTTTATCCTTGATCAGCTCGGCCACGTGCCAGGCAATGGCCTCCCCTTCGCGGTCGGGGTCCGGGGCCAGGAACACGGTTTCGGCCTTGGCGGCGGCGCTGCGCAGTTCGCTGACCACCTTTTTTTTGGCGTCAATCACTTCATAGTGCGGGGCAAAGTCGTGCTCCTCATCCACGGCCAGCTGGCCCGAGGGCAGGTCGCGCACATGGCCTACGCTGGCCTGCACCATGTACTGCGGCCCCAGAAACTTTTTGATGGTCTTCACCTTGGCCGGCGATTCCACAATAATCAATTGTTTGCCCATGCTGCCCCCGTGTTGCGCGGCGGTGCGGTCATGCCCCGACGCCGTTACGGCAAGATACGACAAAACCGCATTGCGTCAAGTACGCCGCGCCGGAGCCGGTCTGGACAGGGAACTGGATATGCGCTATGCAGATACAATCTGCCGTAAAGCCAGAGGACGTCATGCCGCCGAGATTGCAGCCTTTCCGCCCCTTGTTCCAAAGCCTTGTGCTGATCTGCCTTCTGCTGGCGGGCTGCGGCAGCAGGGACGCGGGCGGCCCGGCCGCCGCTTCGGGTCCGGACGCCGGGGCAGGCGAAAATGCCGGTTCCGGCTGGTCCGAGGCGCTGCCCAAGGTAACGGCGCAGCCCGGCCAGAGCGTGCATGTGGGCGTGCACGGCGGCAGCGAAACTTTCAATGCGGATCTCGCCTCCATGCTCACGGGCTATCTGCAGAGCGACCGGGGCCTGACCCCGGCCGACGCCACGGCAAATGCGGATATTGTGGTGCGCGTGCGGGTGGAGAACATCCGCCAGCTGGATTCCCGCAGCGCCCCTGCAAGCGGCGGCCGGGCCCTGGGCAGCACGGCCACGGGCGCCGTGCTGGGGGCCATGCTGGGCGGCGCCATGGGCGGCGGCCGGGGCGCGGCCTGGGGCGTGGGCGGCGGCGCATTGCTGGGCCTGGGCATCGGCCTCACGGACGGCGGCTCGTATAACGTCTGGGGCCTGGAGGCCCAGGTGGGCTTCGGCCGCAACGGACGTGAGCCCGCTGACGACGCCTGGAGCCGCGTGCGCGTCACCGCCGAGGGCGAAAACATGGGCCGCGAAGCCAGCCAGCCCGGTCTGGAAGACGCCCTGAGCCGTAAAATCGTGGACGCCTTGCAGCCGTAAAGCAAAGACGCGCTGCCAGGGCATTGCAACGTTGCCATGCAGCAGCCGTCCGCCGTGGAGGCGCAAGCGCAGTTGCAGCCGTTACGACGAAAGAAATTCCGGGCAAAGACCGCAGCGCTATGTAGTTGCGCGGGTAAACGCCGGAGCAAGCAGCCGTAACTTTTGAACATACATATTCTCAACGGTACGCTGCTCCAGAGCGCAAAGCCCGCCCATGCGGACGTTGTTCCGCATGGGCCTGCCGCCAGGACAGGCACGTTTCCCGCTTCTTTCGCGGATGCGGGCGTACGGTTTCAGCCCCGTACGAATCCGCTTAGACGGCGCTCGCGGCCTGCCCCCTAGAGCATTTAACACTTGAAATGTTCGCTTACGGCAGGCAAAAGCCTGCCTTCTCGCATTTCGTGGCAAGGATTTTCAAGAAAATCCTTGCAGAGCAGTTAGCTCATTTCATTCGCTAACTGCTCTAGCGCTGTACCGCACACCCCTGCCCGTGACCGCGCGGCCACGGACCCCACCGAGGCTTTTATGGCTTTTCCCCGTACTGTGCTTATGGCCCTGTTGTGTTGCCTGCTGCCGCTCTGCGCCTGCGTGCGCCAGCAGGGCGACCCGGCCCGGCTGGAGGTCGTGCGCGCCGGCGCGCTGGAAGACGCCGCCGGCGATGTGGACGTCCCCAAACAGGTTTATCTGGGCCTGCGCGACAATACGGGCCGCGCCCCTGGCCTGCGCCCCCTGGCCGAGGCCCGGCTGCGCCAGACCGGCTATGAGCTGGTGCCCAACCCCAGCCAGGCCGGTTATATTCTGCAGGTAAACGTGCTGGCCGCGGGCCAGACGGACCCGGCTACGGCACGGGCCGTAGCCGCTGCGGGCTACGACGCGCCTTCGCGCCTTGCGGGCCGGGGAGCCACTGCCATGGTAGCGGACGTGCTGCTGGTGCTGCGGCGGGTGCCCAGTGCAACCCGGCCCGGCCGGGCCCAGCTCAAAAACATCAGCAGCCGCAACGCCATTTCCAGCAGTCAGATGCGCCTGGGGCTGGTGCTGGCGCAGGATCTGGGCCAGGGCAAAAGCCTGCCGCCCTACTTTATGGAGGCCCTGGCCCGAGAGCTGGCCCTGGCCTTGCACGCTGCCGACAGCGACGCCGCTGGCGCAGCCTCTTTGCCCGATGCCGGCGGCCAGGACGCCGGACCTGGCCCGGAGCTTGAAGGCAACGTGCCCCTTCCCTGACCCCTGCAGACCAGAACTGCCGACATTGCCGCTTCACACATTGTGAAGCGGCTTTTTTATATTTTATCTGTTACTATTATATATCACATTGTTATATACATAATTATGCCCGCATACTGCACGCTCTCAGACCTGCATCCTTAGTAACACACTGTATATGCAGAATATAAAAATCTTTTATAAGCAAACTATTTTTGTAATTTTTTTGCTATGGCTAAACTTTATACGCAAAATGTCGTAACGATAACTATCATAACATAATTTGCATATGTAACTTACTAGTATCAACAGAAAATAGCCCATGCAGTACAGGGAGGGAATATGTTTAATTTCTATAAACAAATGCGCATTGTTCCCAAGGTCGTTATTCCTGTTGCGCTCATCCTTGTCCTGGGCCTCGGTCTGCTGGCCTGGCAGATCCAGTGGCGCAGCGCCGCCGCCGTAACCGACGTGGCAAAGCGGGAACTGGCAGCCCTGGGCGGAGAAAACGGCAACCTGATCCGCGCCTTCATCGACGGCGCCGTCGGTGAAACCAGGAGCCTGGGCGGCGCCCTGGCCCTTGCTCTGGCCGAGGGGCAGGAACCTTCCAGAGATGTTTTGAACACCATGCTGCGGGGCGTACAGCGCAACAACCCGGATCTTTTCGGCGTGGGGGCCATGTGGGAGCCCAACGCCTATGACGGCAAGGATGCGGACTACCGCTCCGCCCCCGGCTGCGACGCCTCCGGCCGATATCTGCCGTACTTTGCCACCGGCGCCGAGATCTCTGACCAGGGGGACCAGCTGACCAGCGCCTATTACACCGTGCCCAAGTCCACGCACAAGACATATATTGCCCACCCGCAGCCCTACACTATCAACGGCAAAAGCGTGCCCATGTCCACCGTGGTCTATCCCGTAATGGTCAATGGCAGTTTTCGGGGAACGGTGCTGGTGGACATTTCTCTGGCGCGTTTTACGCAGATTATTACCGACATCAAGGCCTACACGACGGGCTATGCCGCATTGCTGAACGACCAGGGGAAAATCATGGTCCACCACAGAAAAGACTTGCTTGATAAAAGCGTCTTTGACATTGGCGCGTTGCGCAACAAAACCGCGGCCACCACAGCCTTTAAAGCCGGCCAGCCCTATTTTGAAGAAGTTTCCGCCCCTGGCGGCGTTGTGCTGCGCTATTTTCACCCCATCCCCATTGCAGGCAGCGACCAGCACTGGTACCTGAGCATTACCGCGCCCGAGAGCGAAGTTATGGCGCAGGCCACTGCAATCAGTAGGCTTACCTTAACCCTGTGCGGCGCGCTGCTGGCCGTGCTGCTGCTGGCCGTCTTTCTGCTGGTGCGCAGCTCGCTGCAGCCGGTCAACTATCTGGCCCGCACCGCCGAAGTCATTGCCGGCGGCGATCTGCAGCATTCCATTAATGACGCCGCCTTCGGCGGCGAGATGAAGACCCTGAGCACCGCCCTCAAGGGCATGATCCACTCCCTGCTGCAAACCATCGGCAAGGCCGAAGCCCTGGCCGCCGAAGCCAAGGAGGAATCGGAAAAAGCCCGGCAAGCCACCCGTGAGGCCGAGGCCGCCACCGCCAAGGCCGAAAATGCGCGGCGCGACGGCATGCTGGCCGCCGCCGAACAGCTCGAAGGCGTGGTCAGCGTGCTTTCTTCGGCCTCCACAGAGCTTGCAGCTCAGATTGAGCAGTCCGACCGCGTGGCCGCCGAATCAGCCCAGCGCCTTACCGAAGCCGCCACAGCCATGAACGAGATGAACGCCACCGTGCAGGAAGTGGCCCAAAACGCCAGTCAGGCCTCCGAAGCCTCCGCCGAAACGCGCGAACGCGCCCTGGCCGGCGCGCGCATTGTGGAGCAGTCCCTCCAGAGCATCGAAAGCGTGCGCGACGCCTCCCTGAGCCTCAAGGAAGACATGGCCCTTCTCAATGAGCACGCCCAGGCCATCAGCCGCATCATGGCCGTTATTTCGGACATTGCGGACCAGACCAACCTGCTGGCCCTTAACGCCGCCATTGAGGCCGCCCGCGCCGGAGAGGCCGGACGCGGCTTTGCCGTGGTGGCCGACGAAGTGCGCAAACTGGCCGAAAAGACCATGGCCTCCACCACCGATGTGGGCAACGCCATTGCCGCCATTCAGAACAGCACAACCAAAAGCATGGAAGGCGTGGACAATGCCGTGCGCCAGATCGGCCAGGCCACGGACTTTGCCGGGCAGTCCGGCAAGGCCCTGGAGGAAATCGTCAGCACCGTGGAGGCCACCGCCGACCAGGTCAACGCCATTGCCACCGCCAGCGAAGAGCAGTCCGCCGCCAGCGAGGAAATCAACCAGAGCATCAGCCACATCAGCAGCATGTCCCACCAGACGGCAGAAGCCATGGCCGGTGCGGCCCAGGCCGTTTCCGGCCTGGCCGACCAGGCCCACCGGCTCAACAAACTGATCGAAGATATGGAGCGGGGATAAAACAAAGGGGGCCGCTCACGGCGGCCCCCTCTCCCCTTTGTTGTCGCCAAAGGGTTACGCGAAATCAGATATTACTTTGTAAACAGGATCAGCGCCGCCATTTTCAGGTCCGTATCGCCGTTATTGAGCAGACCGTGGCTTTCGCCGTCTGGACAGACCGTAACGTCGCCGGGGCCCACGGGCACTTCCCTGCCGTTGTCATTATACAGGCCGTGGCCTTCCAGAATGTAATAGATTTCCATTTCGCCCTTGTGGCCGTGCACGCCCACGGCGCAGCCGGGCCGCAGCAGACCGATGTTGAACAGGCGGCCCTTGTCGGCCAGGCCTTCGGCCGGCACGATCTTGGTAAAATGTACGGCGCCGGGGCCCCCGAACATCTCCTTTTCAAAAGATTCCAGTTCATTTGCGCGATGGATCATATAGCCTCCTCGTGGTTGGGGTGCGGGGGGGGATCAACTGTCGTCCGCCTCTGCAGCAGCTGCGTCGGCTTTGGCGGCGGGCCGGGCCACAGCAGCGGGCGCGGCCCTGCGGCGGCTCCTGCCGCCCACCAGGCGCGGACGGCGACGCGGTTCTCCGCTGGCCTGCAGCGGCGGGCGGCGGACGGAGTCAGGGGCCGCATTGGGGGCCGCGGCCGCCTTTTGCGCGGTCCCCTGCGGCGTACCGGCCGCCGGGCGCGGGGCCGGGCGCGGGGCCGGGCGCGACGTCCTGGGCGCGGGCACGTCCTTGATGTGCACGTCCAGCTGCGGGAAGGCGATTTCAATGTCGGCTTCGCGGAAGGCTTTTTCAATATCCAGACGAATATCCGACGACGTGGAAACGCTCACATCGTAGTCCCGCACCCAGAAACGCAAGGTAAAATCCAGGGTGCTGGCCCCGAAATCGTCAAAGGACACGGCCGGCGGCGGATATTTAAGCACGTTGCTGTGGCTGTTGGCTATGGCCAGCAGAATTTTCATAACCTCGTCGGCCGGGCTGCCGTAGGCCACGCCGATCTTGATTTCCCGCCGCACCGTGCGGCTGTTGCGCGTCCAGTTAATGAGCCTGCTGGCCACAAACTCGGAGTTGGGCACGATAATCAGGGCGTTGTCAAAGGTTTCCACCATGGTGGCGCGCACGCTGATCTTGCGTACGCGGCCCTGAATGCCGCCCACGTCCACCACGTCCCCGGCCTGCAGGGTGCGGCTGAAAATAAGGATCAGGCCCGAAAGAAAGTTATTGACGATGGTCTGCATGCCGAAGCCGATGCCCACGGAAAGGCCGCCGGCCACCATGGCCAGGTTGCTCAGCTCCATGCCCAGCGCCCGCAGCACAAACAGGCCGAAGCAACACCACAAGGCGTAGGTGAAGGCCGTCTGCATGGGCGGGATCAGGGTAGCGTCGATGCTCAGCCCCTGCTTGGGTAAACGCGCCAGGAAGCGCGACCCCATGGCCACGGCCGTGCGCGTGAGGTAAAACATGGTGATAATCAGCAGCAGGTGCACAATATTGAACTGCGTACTGCCCACGCTGACCCCTTGCAACAGATAGCGCTGCATGAGGGCCATGCCGCCGGGCAGGGTGCCCACCCAAAGCGAAACGCCCATCACAACGGCCACCAGCACCACGGGCGCGGCCAGGGCCACGGCCAGATGGGCCAATGCGGCGCGCACGCCCTCCTTGGGCAGGTTGTCGTTGAGCTCGCTGACCTTGGCCATGCCGCCCAGACAGAGTTGCAGGGCCAGAGAGGTGGAGGCAAAGAGCAGATAAAGCACCATGCTGTAGATGTGCAGCCCGGCCAGGGTCAGCAGCAGGCAGATCCAAAGCGCCAGCGGCTCGCATTCCAGCACGCTGGCCTCCACATGCAGGGGCCCCAGATCCAGTTTTGAGCGGCGGCGCTGGCGCACCATGGCCGCAATGACCATGCCCAGCCAGATGAGCAGCACCAGCGCTTTGGTCAAAGGCAGGTACAGCAGCACATACGCGCCCAGGGTCAGGGGCATGAGGTTCCAGAACGGCGCGCGCTCCAGGGTCACCTCCGGATACTTGAGCCGCCGGAGATCCCAGGCCAGATAGAGCTGGGCCACAATAAGGCAGAGGTTGCCCACAGCCAGAAACAGCCGAAAAAACTCTCCCGTGGCGGAAATGGAGCTGCCCAACAGGGCCAGCCCCCCGCAAAGCCAGGGCAGACTGACCCGAAAGATGTGCCGTACCGTGGCGTCACGCGCGGCAGCCTCCGCATAGCGCCGATAGAGCAGCGTGCAAAAGGCCCCGGTAACCAGCAGCCCCACCAGCAGCCGCACAAAGGCCGTGCCCCAGCGGTCCGGAGTAACAGGAATCTCCACGGGCAGGCGCAGGACCATGCCCTGCAGGGAGTAACTCATCTGCTTGGAAAAATCGCGCCAGGCATCGGGGCTAAGCCAGGGCACGGGCCGCTGCAGGTAATAGTCCTTCCACAGCACGGGCAGTTGCGCGCCGATGTCTTCTTTGGTCTTTTCCAGCCGCTTGATCAGGGCCAGCGAAGGGGCCAGAGTGGCGTCAAACTGAGCCAGCACCGCCGTAAGCCGCAGCCGGGTCAAAGTCAGACGGCGGGCGTAATCCTGGATTTCAGGACTCAGACTGCTGTCTTGCAGATCCTCCGGCAAGCTGTCCGCCAGGTAGCCAATGCGCTCCAGCAGGCTCTGCGCTTCGCTGCGGGCCGCCGTCATGGGGTCCAGCAGCTTGCGCAGGTCCACAATGACCACCGTGATGCGCCGGCTTACGGACTCCATGGGGTTGGGCCAGTTTTTGTAGGTATTGACCAACACCAGCAGACGGCGGGCTTCTTCCGTATACGGTTGCACCCTGGCGCTCAGGTTCACCGTGCGCTGGCTGAAATCCGCACTCATCTGCGCGGCCTTGTCGTCCACCTCATCCAGCATGGTGCGCTGGTTGGTCCAGACCGCTTCCCACGGGTCCTGCAGGGGCAGGGCCGCGTTGTCCGCACCGGCCTTGGCGTCTTTGGCCTTGCCGGTGTCGGCCTTGTCTGCGGCTTCGGCGTCGCCGGCCTTGTCTGCACCGGTTTTGGCGGCAGTTTTATCCGCCTCCGGCTTGGCGGCCTCAGCCTTGGCGGCTCTGGCTGCTCCCTTGGCGTCCAGGTCGGCTTTGGCCGGGCTTGCTACAGCGGCTTTCTCGGCGGCCAAAACCGCCCCTGCCGGGCCGGGGGCGACCCACAACCCGCAGGCCAGCGCCAGAACAGCGCCCCAAAACATCATGACTGCACGCATGCTGCCATCCTTGCCAAAAAGAGTGGCGTCCGCCGCAAAAAGCGCGGCCGTACGCTTGCCTGTGCATACGTCAAGAGCGTCCGTTTGAAAAGAGCCGCTTTACAAGCGCCGCACCGAGCGGCATAGTTCAGGCATGACCCCCCTTGTTCCCGCCCAAACGCCCGTGGCCCTGGCCCGCTGCCCGGACTATGCGGCTCCGACTCTGCCCCGCCAGGTGGGCGCGACCCTGGACGCGGCCTGTCTGGCAGAGCGCCTCTCCCTGCGCGGCGCGCGGGTGCTGGTCAAGCCCAACCTGCTGCAAGCCCGCCCTCTGGCCTGCAGCACACCCGCGGTGGTCGCCGCCGCCTGCGCATGGCTGCTGGATCAGGGCGCTCTGGTGCGCGTGGCCGACGCCCCAGGCTTTGGCCGCGCCGCAGGCGTGGCCCGCGCCGTGGGGCTGGAGGCCGCCCTCAAGCCTCTGGGGCTGCACGTGCGCCAGCTGGACGACCCCGTGCCCGTGACCCTGCCCCTGCCCGCCGGGCGCACGCCGCACCACAGCCGCCCCCCGCGCTTCGGCGTGGCCCGTCTGGCCCTGGAAAGCGACGCTCTCCTTTCCCTGCCCAGGGTCAAGGCCCACAGCCAGATGCTCCTGACCCTGGCCGTCAAAAACTGCTTCGGCTGCGTCTGCGGCCTGCGCAAGGCCGTGGTTCACGCCCGTGAAGGCCGCGACCCGGATTTTTTTGCCGACTGCCTGGCCGCCCTCTGGGCCGCCCTGCCGCCCGTGGCGGCCCTGGCCGACGGCGTGCGCGCCATGCACGTTACCGGCCCCGGCAAGGGCGACCCCTTTGCCCTCAACCTGCTGGGGGCCTGCGCCGACGCCCCGGCCCTGGATGAAGCCCTCTACGCCGTGCTGGGCCGCGCGCCGCACACCGTACCCCTGGGCGCGGCGCTCATCCGCCGTCAGGCTCCCGGCACCGCTGCTGCGGGCTGCGCGCCGGTCTACCCCCTGCTGCGGCCCCAGGATTTTGACGCCACGGGCTTTGTGCTGCCCGCGCGTCTGGCCCACACGTCTTTCCACCCGGCGCGCCTTGTCAAAAGCTGCGCACGCCGCATCTGCGCCGTATTCCACCCCTGAACGGCAAGGAGAAAGCCCATGCCCAGAATTCTGCCCGGAGAAACCGACATCTACGCCATCACCGACCCCAACTTTTCCCTGGGCCGCCCCCTGGAAGAAGTGGTCCGCGCCCTGCTGGGCGCAGGGGTGCGCATTGTGCAGTACCGCGAAAAAAAGCTCAAAGCCGGAGCCATGCTGGAGGAATGCCGCCTGCTCCGCCGCCTGACCCGCGAGGCCAACGCCTGCTTTATTGTGGACGACTATGTGGACTTGGCGATTCTGGCTGAAGCCGACGGCGTGCATGTAGGCCAGGAGGACTTTCCCGTGCCCCAGGTGCGCGCTCTGGTGGGCCCGGACATGCTCATCGGCCTTTCCACCCACAAGCCGGAACAGGCTGAAGCCGCCCGCGGCCTGGGTGCGGACTATATCGGCGTGGGCCCCATCTACGCCACCCACACCAAGGAAGACGTGGTGGACCCCGTGGGCCTGGAATACCTGGACTGGGTGAGCCGGAACATCGATCTGCCCCTGGTGGCCATCGGCGGCATCAAGGAACACAACATCGCCGACGTGGCCCGCCACGGCGCACGCTGCTGCTGCCTGATCACCGACCTTGTGGGTGCGCCGGACATCCCCGCCAAAGTGGCCGCCCTGCGCAAGGCCATGCAGTCGGGATATTAGGGCCTTGAACGTTGTAAGGTCCTGACCGGTTGCGCAAGCAGACGCCCGCCGTGGAGGCGCACGCGTAGCTGCAACCGTTACGACGAAGGAGCTTGGCCCGTTACGACGAAGGAAGTTACGGGCAAAGACAGCAGCGCTAGTTACGGGCAAAGACAGCGCTCGCTACGAGTGCAGCACCACTCTGTCGTTGCGCGCTCAGACGCCGGAACGCGCGTGCCGTACCCTTTGGGAATACATATTCTCAAAAGTACTCTATGTTCCAAGAAACCTGCTTGTAAGGGGAAGGTAAGCCTACGGCTCACACGTCAGCCAGCAGGCCACGCGGTGCGCGTTTTGGCTCTGGTCCGGGGGCATTTCTGTTGCGCAGCGGGGCAGGGCGTGTGCGCAGCGGGGGTGGAAGGGGCAGCCCGCGGGCATATGCCGGAGGTCGGGCACGCTGCCGGGGATGGTAGGCAGGCGGCGCAGGTCGGCCCGGCGCAGAGCCGGTGCGGCGCGCAGCAGCCCTTGGGTATATGGGTGTTGCGGATGGGCAAAGAGTTCCTGGGCGGGGGCGCATTCCACCAGGCGACCGGCGTACATGACGCCCACGGTTTCAGCCATTTGGGCGGCGATGCCCAAGTCGTGCGTGATGAGCAGCACGGCCATGCCGCGTTCCCGGCTGCGGGCGGCCAGCAGACGGAGAATCTGCCCCTGAATGGTCGTATCCAGCGCGGTGGTGGGTTCGTCCGCCAGCAACAGGCGGGGGCCGCAGGCCAGGGCCATGGCGATCATGATCCTTTGGCGCATGCCGCCGGAAAGCTGGTGGGGGTAATCGTTGTAACGGCTGTGCGGATCGGGAATGCCCACTTCAGCCAGCAGGGCCGTGGCCTCCCGACGGGCAGCCGCGCGGGGAAGGCGCAGGTGCAGCCGCAGGGGCTCGGCCACTTGGCTGCCCACGGTGAGCACGGGGTTGAGGGCGGTCATGGGCTCCTGAAAAACCATGCCCACCCGGCGGCCGCGCACGCGCCGCAGCTCACGCCCGGTGCAGGCGGCAAGGTCCGTGCCTTCCAGAAGTACGCGGCCCCGCTGTACGGCGTTTTCGGGCAGCAGACGCAGCACGGCCCTGGCCGTAAGGCTTTTGCCGCAGCCCGATTCGCCCACCAGGCAGGTGGCGGCGCCTGCAGCTACCTGCAGGGAAAGCCCCTGCACAGCGGGCAGCAGACCCTGATCCGTGCGGAAAAATACGCTCAGGCCTTCCAGCGCCAGCAGAGGGGCGGCCCCTTGCGCCGGGGTATGGCAATCTGAACGCGCGGCAGACACGCCTGCAGCCGTGGAGGCCGGCGGGACGGGCGCGGCGTGCGGCGGACTGGCCTGCGGCAAGCACATGGCGCGCTAGTGCAGCACTTGCGCCCGGCGGAAGCTGACGTAGGCTTCGCGCATGGCGATGTAGGGGTCCACGGCCACGGAGTTGAGGTCGTCGTAAAGGGGCAGCACATCGCCCAAGGCGTTAAAACGCAGGCCTCCGCCCGTTGCGGCGCTCAGCTCCCAGGGCTGCAGGTAAAACATGGGTTCGGCGAAGAGGTCGCCTACGCGGCCCACGGTGTCGCGCGCCGAGCTGGGCCCGATAAAGGGCCAGACCAGATAGAAGCCGTGCCCCAGGCCCCAGCGCCCCAGGGTCTGACCGAAGTCCTCGCCTGCCGGGTCCACGGGCACCACAGTTTTGAGGCCTTTGGCCACATCGGCAAAGCCCGCGCTGGTGGTGGTGTTAATGAAAAAACGGCCAAACTCCACCCCGGCCTCCATAAAGCGGAACTGAAGAATATTATTGATGAAGCGCACGGGGAAGAGAATGTTGGAAAAAAAGTTTTTCAACCCGCTGCGCAGCTGGTGGGGGGTGATGTACTCCCAGGCCGTGTAAACAGGTTTGGCAACGTAAAGGAAGAAAATGTCGTTAAAGTGGAACCAGAAGCGGTTCCAGGGTTCAAGGGGGTCGGCGATGGCGCTGAGAGGCGCGTCGTCATAGTCGTCCAGACTGTCGGAAACGCGCATAGTTCCATAAGGATGCACGGTGACGGCGCCGGGCGGCAGGGCCGGGGCGTTGCCGTAGACAGCGGAAGGGGTCGGCTCCGCAGTGGGGGCCGCCGTGACGGGCGCGGCCCGCAGGCAACAAAACAAGGCAAACAGCGCCAGCAGGCCACCGTGCAGAAAGCGCCAGGCAAGCGCGCGTCGGTCAGTTGCCACCCTGCCCTACCTCCTGGGTCTTGGCCCGGATTCTGGCAATAAGTTGGTCAGGGCTAGCGCTGTTCAGGATGTCCTGAAACTGGGTGCGGTAATTTTTGACCAAACTGAGATTTTCGATAAGCACGTCGTAGACAAACCAGGAGCCGCGTTTGGGCAGCATGCGGTAGGCCACGGGCACCTTTTTGCCGTCCTTCATGGTGATAAGGGTCTGCACTTCCACGCGCCGGCCTTCGGGCGAAACGGTTTCGCCGGTGTAGAGCACCTGCTCGCCGTTGTAGCCGTCGATTTTGTTCAGATAGGTATTGATAAGCAGCTCGGCGAAAGCGTCACTGAAGCGGCGTTGCTGGTCCGGGCTGAAGGTGCGCCAGCGCGGCCCCACAGTGCGGGAAGAAAATTCGCCGAAATCAAAAATGTGCAGCACCTCGTCCTCAATCTGCTGACGCAAGGGGCCGCGGGTGGTCGGGTTGACATAGTCCGGATTTTTAATGCTGGCGAGAATGCGGCTGATGGAGGTTTCCAGAGCTTGCCTGGCGGGCGAAGCGGCCAGCGCCGCAGCCCCCGGCAAAACAACAGCCAGGGCCAGCAGCAGGAAAAGGCAGGCGGAGAAAAGGCGCATGGGCCTGACGGCGGGCATTATTTGACTCCTCCGAAGGCGTATTTGCTGATAAGGGCGCCCAGATCCACGGCAGATTCTGTTTCCGTGATGGCGCCCCCAGAGCTGAGTATCTGGTCAGAGCCCCCACGCGAGAGGCTGACGTATTTGTCGCCGATAAGGCCGCTGGTACGGACGGAAGCCATGCTGTCGTCCGAAAGCTGCAGGTCCTTGTTCAGACGCAGGCGCACCACGGCCTGGTTGCGCAACGGGTCCGGATCCAGGCGGATGTCCACCACGCGCCCCACGGGCACGCCGGACATCTCCACATCCGCCCCCACACGCAGGCCGGAAACGGAATCAAAACGGGCCACCAGCTCAAACCCCTGAGAACTGAACAATTCCATCTTGCCCAGTTTGACGGTGAGATAGGCCACACAAAGCAGGCCCAAGAGGACAAAAAGGCCCACGGCAGTTTCACGAGCAGAGTTCATGCGGTATCCAGCTTGCCGGTTTGACCGGGGTGACGGTCTACAAAAAACTATACGGACACGGGGGCAAAGTTTCAAGCCCCGCGTGCGTCTGCGTCAGCGGCACACCGCCGCTGCCCGCGACGGGGCGCTGCAGGCCGCGCACCGCCCAAAAGGCGGCCTGTTCCGGGGGGGCCCGATCTCGCGGGGCCAAGCCGGAAACTTTTGCAGGGCAACTCCCGCAGGACGGCCTCCGGCGAGCCCGCCGCCTTCAAAGAACGGCCTCGCCCGCAGCGGTTGGTCAGGAGGCCAGCCAGTGGTCCAGGGCCTGACGCACTACGGGGTCCGGCGGGTCCTGAAGATTGGTGCCGGCGTCTGGGCCGGGCTCACGCCGCAAAAACTGGCGCAGATACGGGTCCGGGCTGGCCTCCAGCTCGGCAAGCGAGCCGGAAAACAGCGCCCGCCCCTCGCCCAGCACCAGCACATGGTCAGCAATGACGCGCAGGCTGGCCAGGTCATGGCTCACCACCACCAGGGTCATGCTGGGCATCTGCTGCCGCAGGGAGAGCAAAAGGGCGTCCATGCGCGCGGCGGTGATGGGGTCCAGGCCGCTGGTGGGTTCGTCGCAGAGCAGCACGCGCGGCTCGGCAATGATGGCCCTGGCCAGACCCGCGCGTTTGCGCATGCCACCCGAAAGCTGATTGGGATAATAATCCGCGAAATCTTCCAGCCCCACCAGGCGCAGCACCCGCAGGCCCGCCTCGCGGATGCGCGCTTTAGGCAGGCGCAAATGCTCGCTCAGGGGCAGGGTAACGTTCTGCACCAGGGTAAGCGCCCCCAGCAGGGCGCCGTCCTGAAAAAGCACGCCCATATGGCGGCGCGCCCGACGAAAATCGCGCCGGTTAAGGGCAAACAGATCGCGCCCGCCCAGCAGCACGCTGCCTTCCAGCGGACGTGAAAGGCCGATGACCTGCCGCAGCAGGGTGGACTTGCCGCAGCCGGAACCGCCGAGAATGACGGAAACCTTGCCTCCCGGCAGCACGGCGTCTATCTGCCGCAGCACCACGTGCTCGCTGTAGCCCGCGCTCAGGGCGCGAAATGCAATGTCCCAGGCTTCCATGCGGCTCCTTGTGCGTGGGGGCGCGTCAACGCGCCCGCCATTGACCAGTATAGACCGGGAAGGACGGGCGCGCAAGCGCGTCAGTCTGTGGGCATATCGTCGGGAAAATCCACGTTGGCGTAGACGTTCTGCACGTCGTCGTTGTCGTCCAGAGCGTCCATAAAACGCAGCACCTTCTGGCCCATGTCCGCATCCACGGCCACCAGATTCTGGGGAACCATGGCCAGCTCCGCGGACTGCATGGCAATGCCCGCAGCCTCCAGAGCGTCGCGCACCGCGCCAAAATCGGCCATGGCCGTGTGGAGGGTCCAGACGTCCTCATCGTCAATGACGTCGTCGGCTCCGGCTTCCAGGGCGGCTTCCATGATTTTGTCTTCGGGGTAGGCGGCTTTGTCCACGCTGATGACGCCCTTGCGGTCAAACATCCAGCCCACGCTGCCGTTTTCGCCCATGGAGCCGCCGTGTTTGGTGAAGAGGTGGCGCACTTCGGCCACGGTGCGGTTTTTATTGTCTGTGGCCACTTCCACCATAACGGCAATGCCGCCGGGGCCGTAGCCTTCATAAAAGGTTTCGGTCAGGTCGCCGCCCGCGTCCTCGCCCGTGCCCTTGCGGATGGCGGCGTCAATTTTGTCCTTGGGCAGGTTCACGGCCTTGGCGGCGGCGATGGCCGCCCGCAAACGGGGGTTGCCCGCAGGATCGCCCCCGCCCTTGGCGGCGATGATGATTTCTTTAGCGGCCTTGGTGAAGACTTTGCCGCGCTTGGCGTCCTGGCGTCCCTTGCGGTGCTGAATGTTGGCCCATTTGCTGTGCCCTGACATAAAACCTCCGAAAAAAACCTGCGGTGTGTAAAAAGTTCAGATGCCCGGCGGCGCGTCCTGCCCGTGAAAGTGCAGGCCCACAAAGAACGTTTCCTTGCTTTCCGCCCGTGAGCTCTTGGGCTTGAAGGACTTGACCGTGCCAAAAGCCGCGCGCATGGGCGCGAGCAGTTCCTGAATGTCCGGCCCCATAAAAATCTTGACCACAAAATGCCCGCCTGGCCGCAGCCATTGTCGGGCCACGGCCAGGGCTTCCTGAGCCAGCTCCAGAGAACGGGCCTGGTCGGTGAAGCGCGTGCCCGTGGTGCGCGGAGCCATATCGCTCAGCACCACGTCAAAAGGCCCCAGCGCCGCAAGCCGGGCCTCAAAGGCCGGAGAACGCTTAAAAACGTCCTCCTGCGCGAACTCCACCTGGGGGGGAAAAACCGTGTCCGTGCTCTGGATGTCGCAGGCCAGCACGAACCCCTTGCCCCCGACCCGCTCCGCCGCGCCCAAAGACCAGGAGCCCGGCGCCGCGCCCAGATCCAGCACGTTCTGACCGGGCCTGAGCAGGCGGAACTTGGCGTCCAGCTCTTTGAGCTTGTACACGGACCGGGCGGGGTAGTGCTCCCGCTTGGCCTTAAGAAAATAGTGGTCCCGATATTCCTTCATGACATATCCCAACGGGTGAGCATACACCTTTTGGTGCAGTTCGCCAAGGGGCGCAAATCCCGCTTTGCCGTTGACCCCCCCGCCGCAATTTTGTAGTATTTTACTAAGTGAAAAAGGCGTACGGACCTCCGTACGTCGCAAGCCCCCCACAGGAGACAGCCATATGAAAAAAATCATTCCCCTTCTGCTGCTTATGGGCGGTATTCTGACAGTGGCCGCAGGCCATGTGCGGGCCGAAAGCCTCACGACGCCCGTGCACAAGATAACGGACGCCGGGGTGGATAAGGAACTGGGCAGTGTGGTCTTTACCGACGACGGCAAGGGCGGGGTGGACATTCTGGTGGAGATGACCGGACTGCCGCCAGGCCCCCACGGCATGCACATTCATGAAAACCCCTCGTGCGCCCCGGCCCCCAAGGACGGCAAAAACGTGGCCGGGCTGGCCGCCGGCGGGCATTTTGATCCCGCCCACAGCGGCAGGCACGAAGGCCCCGGCAAACCTGGCCACAAGGGTGATCTGCCCTTCATCACCGCCGACGCCCAAGGTATGGTCAAGGCCAGGCTGCACGCTCCGGGGCTGACCACTGCCGACCTGCGCGGCCGCTCGTTGATGATCCATGCCGGCGGCGACAACTACGCCGACATACCTGCGCCGCTGGGCGGCGGCGGGGCGCGCATAGCCTGCGGCGTTATTAAATAAGACCCGCTCGCTCCGGCGCCAACCGCGCCAATAAGGTGCGCTTGCGCCTCCACGGCGGGCGTCAGCTCACGCAACCGCCAGAGTATTGCACCGTTGCAACACTCTGAATAATACCGCCCCGCGCGGCCTGTCGTATATTAAGGGGGTCGCGCGGGCCTTGTGACGGGGAAGGGGCGTACGCTGGCCGTGCCCTGACGGCCCTGCCCGCAGGGCTGCACAAGCCCCGGCCAGCGTATGCCCCTTCTCCCTTTTTTCCCGCGTGCCTTTTCGCGCTCCCCCGCGCCCCATTTCCGACGCGGCACCGCTTGCCAGCGCCCCCCTTGTGCTTATAGTATCCTGAGTGCGGCCTTGCGCCGCGCCTTCCCACGTTTTCTGCAGCAAAGGAGTTGGCATGACCAGTCAGATCAAGACCGTTCTTCTTCTGGGTCTGCTTTCGGGCATTATTATCGCCATGGGCGGCCTGCTGGGCGGGCGCACGGGCGTCGTCTTCGCCTTTGGCCTGGCGCTGCTCATGAATGTGGGCAGCTACTGGTATTCAGACAAAATCGTGCTGTCCATGTACCGCGCGCGGGAGCTGGCCCCGGAAGAAGCCCCGGCCCTGCACAGCATGGTGGAAGAGCTGGCCCGGAATGCCGGCATCCCCAAGCCCCGCATCTGCGTGGTGCCCGAAGCCGCGCCCAACGCCTTTGCCACGGGGCGCAACCCGGAACACGCCGTGGTGGCCGTGACGGAAGGCATCATGCGCCTGCTCTCGCCAGAGGAACTGCGCGGGGTGCTGGGGCACGAAATGGGGCACATCAAAAACCGCGACATCCTCATCCAGACCATTGCCGGGGTCATGGCTTCGGCCATTGTCACCCTGGCCAATATTTTTCAGTTCACGGCCATTTTCGGCGGCAATCGTGAAGGAGAAGGCGGCGCCAATCCGCTGGCGGCCCTGATGATGGCCTTGCTGGCTCCGCTGGCGGCCGGGCTCATCCAGATGGCCATTTCCCGCTCACGCGAATATCTGGCGGACGACACGGGCGCGGCCCTTTGCGGGCAACCTCTGGCCCTGGCGGGCGCGCTGGCCAAACTGGGCGCGGCCAGCGGCCGCATCCCCATGCAGGACGGCAACCCCAGCACGGAACAGATGTTCATTGTCACGCCCATGTTTGCGCACGGCGGGATGGCCGGCCTGTTCAGCACCCATCCGCCCATTGAGGAACGCATCCGCCGCCTGCAGGCACTGGCGCGGCAACAGCAGCGGGGCTAGGCCCCTTTGGCGAGGTTTGTTTTCATGCGCACACGCCTTTTTCTCATGGCCAGTCTGGTCCTGACAGCCTGCGTCAAAACCCCGGAACCCGCCCCGGCCCCCACACCGGCCCCCCCCTCGGAGCCCTGCCCCTACGTCTATGTGTACGCTCCGGGCAACTACATCATTGATATCGCCGGCGGCGCGGACGTGGTGCTGGACCCCGGAGCCAGCGATTTTGAGCTGTTCTGTTCTCCCGGCGCGGCCAGGGCGGCCGTCAACGCCGACGTGGCCGCGGGACGGCTGCCTGAAGGCGACTGGCGCATCTACCGGTTGGACGGCGACCTGGACGATCTGGCCCAGCCCCTGCCGTCTCACCGCTATATGCTCAAGCGCATGGCGCAGGTGGTGGACTGGGTGACGGAGAATATTTAACGCGCCGCCACAGGCGCAAAGAAACGGCGACACGGGCCCTGACTGCCCGCGCCGCCGCTTCTTGCATGGGGGCCCCGCCACAAGCGGGGCCCTTGTTATTCCGCCGCCACCACGCCCACGGACTGCAGACGGATGTCCTGGGGGATTTCCGCCTGAGAAATGACGGGCACATTGGGCAGAAAGCGCGTCACCAGCTGGGCCAGATGGGGCCGGATGACGGGGTTGACCAGCAGGGCGGGCTGACCGTCGGTACTGACGGCATTTTCCACCGCTGCGTTGATGTTCTGCACCAGGCGCTGCGCCACGACCGGGTTGAGCGAAAGGAAGCTCGCGCCGTTGTCGGCATGGCGCACGCCCTCCTGCACTGCGCGTTCGGCGTTGGCGGCCAGGGTCAGCACGGGCAGCGCGCCCTGGCTGTCCAGATAGGGCCGCACAATGGAACGAGAGAGCCGTTCGCGTACATATTCCGTAAGCATTTCGGCATTTTTGACGCCAGGGCCGAAGTCCGCCAGGGTTTCCACAATGGTAAGCATATCCCGGATGCCGACGTTTTCGCGCACCAGCAGCTGCAGCACCTTCTGCACTGTGCCCAGGGGCAGAACGTTGGGCACCAGATCCTCCACGGCCTTGGGCGCGTGCTTGGCCAGGGTGTCCAGCAGGGCCTGCACGGCCTGACGGTCCAGAAAATCGGACAAATGTCGTTTGAAGACCTCGGTGAGGTGGGTGGCGATAACCGTGGCCGGGTCCACCACGGTATAGCCGGCCAGCATGGCTTCTTCCCGCTGGCTGGCGGGTATCCACAGGGCCGGCAGGTTGAAGGCCGGCTCGCGGGTTTCAATGCCGCTGATCTTGGTGGTCACGTTGCCGGGGTCCATGGCCAGGAAGTGGTCCACCAGTATTTCTGCCGAAGCCACCTGGTTGCCCTTGATCAGCAAGGCGTACTGCCCCGGCTTGAGCTGCAGGTTATCGCGCAGGTGCAGGGAGGGGATGACCACGCCCATATCCAGAGCGAACTGCCGCCGGATGGAGCGGATGCGCGCCAGCAGATTGCCGCTTTGCTCCTCATCTACCAGAGGGATGAGGCCGTAGCCCACTTCCAGCTCCAGAATATCCAGGGGCAGCAGGGCCTGCACTTCTTCCGGGGTGTCGGCAACGCCGGAGCCCTTGGCCTTGGCTTTGGCCTTGCTTTTGGCCGCAGCGGCGTCCTGGGCTTCCTCACGCTGCGCGCTCAGGCGGGACACGCTGAAGATGAGCGCAGAGAGGATAAGAAAGGGAATGGTGGGCAGGCCCGGAACCAGGGCAAACAGCAGCAGCACGGCGGAAACCAGCTTGAGGGCCCTGGCGTTGAAGGTGAGCTGGGCCAGAAATTCTTCGCCCATGCGGGCCTCGGAGGCCGCGCGCGAAACCAGCAGGCCCGTGCCCGTGGAAGTGACGATGGAAGGAATGGTGCTGACAAGACCATCGCCGATGGTCAGCAGGGAATAGGTGGTCAGGGCCGTGTTCCAGTCCATATCTTTCTGGACCATGCCGATGATGATGCCGCCCACGATGTTGACCAGGGTGATGAACATGCCGGCGTTGACGTCGCCGGAGACGAATTTGCACGCGCCGTCCATAGCGCCATAGAAGTCGGCCTCCTTCCGCATGGCGGCCCGGCGGTTGGTGGCTTCTTCCTCATCAATAAGCCCGGCGTTGAGGTCGGCCTCAATGGCCATCTGCTTGCCGGGCATGGCGTCCAGGGTAAAGCGCGCCGCCACTTCGGCGATGCGCGTGGTGCCCGCGGTGATGACCACCTTGTTGAGAATGAACAGAATAAGAAAGATGACCGCGCCCACCACATAGCTGCCGCCCACCACAAACTGGCCGAAAGCGCGGATGACCTCGCCCGCCGCGCTGGCCCCCATGTTGCCGTTGAGCAGAATCAACCTGGTGGAGGCCACGTTGAGCGAAAGCCGCAGCAAGGTGGTCACCAGCAGCAGAGAAGGAAAGATGGTGAACTCCAGCGGCGAAGTCATGAACATGGTGGTGATGAGAATGAGCAGAGAGATGGAAATGCTCACGCAGAGCATGATATCCAGAAAAAACGTGGGCAGAGGCACCAGCATGACAAAAAGAATGATGACCACGCCGGCGGCCAGGGCCACTTCGCCGTGCTTGGAAAAGCGGCTGTAGTCTATTTGCGGAAGGGTCGCTGTTGCCATTATTCTGACACCTCACTGTGGGGCCGCAGGGGCTGCGTCCGGACCTAGGCCGAACCGGGGCCGGCCGCGCGGGGCTTGAGCTTCCAGATGCTGGCCAGTATTGCGGCCACGGCCTTGTACAAATCTTCGGGGATCATGTCCCCCACTTCCACAGAACTATACAAAGCTCGTGCCAAGGGCACGTTCTCCCTGATGGGGATGCGATTTTCGCGGGCTATTTCCTTGATTTTCTCCGCCAGGTGGTCCGCCCCCTTGGCCAGCACCACCGGGGCCGGAGCCTCGGCGGTATTGTAGCGCAGGGCCACGGCAATGTGGGTGGGGTTGGTCACCACCACGTCGGCCTTGGGCACGCTCTGGAGCATGCGCTTGGACATGGCGGCCATCATTTTTTTGCGCTGCTGCCCTTTGATGATGGGGTCGCCTTCAGCCTGCTTCTGCTCATCCTTCACTTCGTCCTTAGTCATTTTCATGCCTTCGTTGTAGGCAAAGCGCGTCTGCCAGACGTCAAAGGCGGCAATGGCCAGGATGGGCAGCAGCGCATACCAGGCGAGTTTGAAGGCCATGCGCAGCATGTAGGCGGCCACGCCTTCGCTGGTGGCGTAGTACATGGGCAGAAAATTTTCATACTCCGCATAGAGCACATAGCCGGGAATGAGCGTAAGAATCAGGGAAAACAGCAGACTTTTGAGCGAACGCAGCAAGGTCTGGGGCGAAAGAAACATCTGCTTCAACCCCTTGATAAGGTTGAAGCGCTGCAGTTTGGGCTTGAAGACCTTGGTGGTCCAGAGCTTGCCCACCTGCAGACGCTGTGCCGCCAAAGCGCAGAGGGCCAGGGGCAGCAGCACGGGCAAAATGAGCTTGGCGACCTCTGCCATGAGGTCCAGACTAAGGCTGTAGACGTTTTCGGGGTTGGGGTCGAACTCCCAGGCATGGCCCAGAAAATGCCGGTACAGGGCTTTGATCCGCTCGGTCATGGGGCCGATCAGGGCATACAGGCAGAGCACCCCTGCCGTGAGGCTCACGGCCTTGCCCAGCTCCGCCGACTTGGGAACATTGCCCTCCTCCCGGTTTTTGCTGCGCCGTTTTGGTGTGGCTTGTTCCGTTCTGCTGGGATCCGTCTGCTTGCCGAACATGCGCCGCGCCCCCTTGCGTCGCCGCCCTGACGGCGGCTCTTGCCGAGGGAATAAAGCAAAAATCGTGCCCAGTTGCCAGCGGTAAGGAATCTTTCCTTTTCACGGCCCTGTGGGCTTGAGCGCCGCTGCCTTTGGCGTTATGTTCAACAACGCAACGCCACTTTCAAAAAATTGTCGGCGCCGCTCCCCGTGCAGGAGGCCCGCGTGTTTTACGGTTGGAAAATCAGCCTGCTTTCCATGAGCGGCAATTTTATGCTGCAGGGCACGGTGCTCTACTGCATGAACGCCTTTATGGAGCCCCTCTGCGCCCTCAACGGCTGGACGCGCGCAGAGCTCAACGTGGGCATGGGGCTGGCCACTCTTGTGGGGCAGATCGCCATGCCCCTGGCCGCCGGGCTCTGCGCCCGCCACTCCCTGCGACGCCTCATGACCATCGGGGCGTTCACCGGGGGCATCGCTACCATCCTGCTGGGCGGCACCACGAGTCTGCCCCTGTTTACCCTGCTCTTTACCGTGGCCTGGGTTTCCACCCAGATCTGCGGCGGCGTGGTGGGCAACGCCCTCGTGAGCAACTGGTTCCACCACTTCCGGGGCCGCGCCTTTGGTCTGGCCAATGCGGGCACCTCCCTTTCCGGCGTCATCCTGCCCTTGCTGAGCATGGTCCTCATCAATACCTTCAGCGTGGGCACGGCCTACCTGGCCCTGGGCCTGCTGACCTGTTCGCTGGCGCCCCTCTCCTGGCTCATGGTGCGCGACTCCCCCCAGGACATGCGCCTGCACCCCGATGGCCGCCGCCACGAACCCTACCAGCCCAAAAAGCGGCAGCACCAGGATACCTCCTTCAACGCCATGCTGCATACGCCCCAGGCCTACTGCATGGGGCTGGCCTTCGGCCTGGCCCTCATGGTGGGGTCTTCGGTCATGAGTCAAATGAAGCCCCGCTTCGCCGACCTGGGTCTGGCCCCCTACCCCGCCATGCTGCTGGCCTGCACTGCCGCCCTGTTTGCCGCTCTGGGCAAATACTTCTGGGGCTGGATCTGCGACAGGCTCACCCCCCTCACGGCCTCGCGTCTGGTCATGTCCACCTGTCTTGCCAGCATGGGCATGGGCTTCCTGCCCCACACCCTGCTCAACCTCGCCGTGTTCAGCGTAGTCTTCGGCGCCTGCATCGGCGGCCTGTGGACAGTGCTGCCCGCTGCGGTTTCCTACTACTTCGGCAGCGAAAACTTTTTGCCGTCCTACAAATTCGTGTCCATCTTCATTATTCTGCGCTGCGCCGGCTACCCCATCATGGGCTACGCCTACGACCTTACCGGCGGATACGCCGCTGCTGACGTGGTCTTTATGGGCGCGCTGGGCACGGCCCTGCTGCTGACCCTGTTTCTACGGGAAGACGACGCGGCGGAAAGCCTGGCCCACTACCGCCACGCCCCGCGCAAATCCGGGCAGAAAGGCAACGCATGAGCGCAGACCCGATTCTGGAAATCCACGGGCTGAGCCACGACGGCCGGGGCGTGGCGCGCCTGGACGGAACCGTGGTTTTTGTTGTGGGCGGCCTGCCGGGACAGCAGGTGCGCGCCAGGGTGCTGCGCCGCAAGCCCCGCTTCTGGGAGGCCGCCTCTACGGAAGTGCTGCGGCAAACCCCGGACGCGGTTCCGCCCCTTTGCCCGCACGGAGATGCCTGCGGCGGCTGCCCCTTGCAGACGCTGCCGCAGGCGCGTCAACTGGCCTGGAAGCGTACCCTGGTTCTGGACGCCCTGGAGCGCGTGGGCGGCCTGCCCCGCCCGGAGCTTGAAGCCCTGCTGGGACCGGTGGCGGCCTCGCCCGCCACAACACGCTTTCGCAACAAAATGGAGCTGGCCTTTGGCCCGGACGCAGCAGGCCTGCCCGTGCTGGGCCTGCGCGAGCGCGGCGGCCGCCGGGTGACGCCCGTGCCGGGCTGTACCCTGCTGCCGCCCGAAGCCCTGCGCATGGCCGCAGCAGCCCAAAACCTAGCCCAAGATCTGGCGCGCCGCAACGGCCTGAACGCCTGGAATGCCCCGGAGCAGCGCCATCAACCCGCACGGCGCAGGCAGAGCCGGACTTTTCAGAACCGGATGCTTCTGGGCAGGGACGCGGAGCAGGCCGGCGGCTTCTGGCGTTTTTTGACCTTGCGGCGCGGCCTGGCGGCGGATCTGCGCAGCCCGCGCTGGTGGGCGCTTTGCCTCACCAGCCCCGGCGACGCCACGGCGCGGGCCGCAGTACGCGGCCTGGGCCGGGAGCTGCTGGCCGCTTTCCCCCACATGGCGGCCTTTGTGCATGAAGAACGCGGCCGAGCGGACGCCCTGACTCTGGGCGAACGGCGGGTGGACGTGCTGGACGCCACGGGCCGGTCCCGGCCGGAGGCCGCCCGGCTCCATCTGCCCCTGCTGGGCCGATTTTTTACTCTGGACGTGGCCTCATTTTTTCAGGTCAATACCAGCGCGGCGCAGATTCTGGCCCGCACGGCCCTGGACCTGCTGCCGGAGGGCGGAGAAGAACTGCTGGACCTTTACTGCGGTGTGGGCGCGCCGGGCCTTTTGCTGGCCCCGGCCTTTTCCCGTTTGTACGGCGTGGAGCAGGATGCGCGCGCTGTGGCCCTGGCGCGGGAAAATGCCGCAGGCCTGAGCGTGGACCACTGCCGGTATGCGGCCGGGGACGCAGCGCTGCTGCTGCAGGAGCGGACGGCAACGGCGGATATGGTCCTGGCGGATCCGCCCCGCGCAGGCCTGGCCCCGGCGGCGCTCGCGGCACTGTTGCGGCTGCGGCCCAGGAGCATCCTTTACATTTCCTGCAATCCCGCGACCCTGGCGCGGGATGCCGCCTTGCTACGCGAAGGCTACCGGCTGGCGCGGCTGGCGGCGGTGGACCTCTTTCCCCACACCCCGCATGTGGAATGCCTGAGCCTGTGGCAAAGGCTGTAGCCGCCAATAAGGAAAAACAGCGACGCGCCTGCCACATAACAACGCGGGCGGCAGCCGCAAGGCGGTAACAAGGAAAAAGCGGACGACGGCACGCGGAACAGGGTAAAGAAGCCCGGACGAAAAAACCGCAGCGCAAAAAATGTGGAAAGGACGGCGGGCTTTTCCGGCCAAAGTCATTGACGCGTCCGAGAGCCTGTGATAATTTGAACAGCGTTGGGCGTACACGGTGGTTCCGCCGGGTGTGTTCCGGAGGCCGCATGTGGTTCAAGGATTTTCTCAAGCAGCAGCAAAGCGGCCTGGAGGCCATGGCCAACACCGGGGTCATCGGTCTGCATCTGGTCAGCGGGCCCGCTGTGGGTTTTGCCATCGGGTACGGGCTTGACCGCTGGCTGGGCACCAGCCCCTGGTGCAAACTGATTTTTCTGGTGGTGGGCATCGGCGCGGGTTTTTTAAACGTTTACCGCGACACGCGCGCCCTGCTGCGCAAGATTGAAGCCCAGGACGCCGCACGCCGGGCCGCCCTGACGCACGCAGCGGACGCGGAGCCTTCCGGGCAGCGCACTGCGGACAGCCCCGGGGGGAAAGGCCCCCACGGGCGCAACGCCGACAAGGCCAAAGGCCTGGCGCGAACGCAGGAAGCGGCACAACGCGCAACAGCCGTGCCGCCGTCGGCAGGACAAGCGGAAAGCGCGCCGCGGCTGACGGTTGCGGATGCGAACGCAGCCGCCGCACAGGCCCCACAGGACGACGCTTTGCCGGAAAAGACGACGCGGCGGACAGCGGACGCGGCACAGGGGAACACGGCGGACGCCGACCGGGGTGAACAGAGTGCGACGGATGTTCCATAGCATTGACGCCTGGTTATGGCGACGCGGCATTGACCATCCCGCTGTACGGGCCCTGCTGCGCAACGAAATTTTGCTCACAGCGCTGGCGCTGCTGGGCGGGGGTCTGCTCTTTGCGGTTACCCCCTGGGTTTTCTGGTTCGGGGTAGGTTTGGCCGTCATGGCCTGGACGTTCTGGTGCCTGGCGCGTTTCTTTCTGCGCCGCGGCCTGGGCGATTACAGCACGGCCTTTCTGCGCATTGTCATTGTGCGCTGGCTGGGCCGGCTGGCCGTGGTGGCCGCGATTCTGTACGCCGCCCTGGTCCACTGGGCCGCGCCGCCCCTGGCTCTGCTGGGCGGCATGGCCACGGCCTGCGCCTGTGCGCTGCTCAGCTACGCTCTGGCCGCGCACGAACAGGGCAAAGCCGGACGCCAGCGCAGATAAACTTTGCGAATATGTCTTCTCAAAGTTTACGGCACGCCCGTTCCGGCGCTTAAGCGCGCAAACAAATTGCGCTTATGCCTCTACGGCAGGCGGCTGCTTACGCAACCGCAGAGCATTGCAAGGTTGCAATGCCCTAGAACGGCGGAAGACAATTTTTCTGGGGAACGGCCCTCGGGCCACACAGCAACCGGCGCACAGCGCCTAGGCACAGGAGGCATGGCTCATGGCAGGTGGTTTGCCGCATCCGGTACTGCTCTCCACGTTTGTGGGTCTGGACAACGTCACCCTCGGCGGGCAGGTGGTGGAATTCAAGCACGTCTTCTATTCCTGGGTCTGTATGGCCATACTGTTTACCCTGGCCTGGATCATGCGCCGTCGCCTGACCCTGGTGCCCGGCGGGCTGCAGAACTTTTTTGAGGCCCTGGTCAACAGTCTTGAGGAATTCATCATCTACACCATGGGCGAAAACGGCCGCAAATATGTAGGCCTGCTCGTGGGCATGTTTATCTACATCCTGTCCATGAACCTCATCGGTCTGGTGCCCGGCTTTGACTCGCCCACGGCCAACCTCAATACCACCGTGTGCATGGCCCTGTTTGTGCTGATATTTTACAACGCCGTGGGCCTCATCCGCTGGAAGGGGCACTACATCCACCACTTTACCGGACCTTCCAAATTCCTCATCCCACTCATGTTTCCGCTGGAAATTGTGTCGCACCTTTCCCGCCCCATCTCGCTTTCCCTCCGTCTTTTCGGCAACCTGCGGGGCGAGGAAATTGTGCTGATTCTCTTCTTCGTCATGGCGCCCATTCTGGGTACCCTGCCCACCTATGCGCTGTTCCTGCTGGGCGAGCTCATGCAGGCCTTTGTGTTCTTTATGCTTACCATGTTCTACATCAAGGGCGCGCTGGAAGCCCCCGAACACTAGGAACCTTTGGCGCGGCCCCGAACGTCGCGCATACGCCGCATCTGCGGCCCGAATCTGCCGGGAATGGTCATTACGACCCAACCATACAACAGTGCAAGGAGAGTGTCTCATGCGCAAGATTCTGATGATCGCCCTCAACACCGTGGTCCTGATGGGCATGGCCAGCATGTCCTTCGCCGCCAGCAGCCTTGACGCCGCCGCCCTGGGCTACACCTGCCTGGCCGCCGCCCTCGGCATCGGCATCGCCGCCTTCGGCTGCGGCATCGGCATGGGCCTGGGCCTCAAAGGCGCCTGCGAAGGCGTTGCCCGCAACCCTGACGTGAGCGGCAAAATCACCGGCACCATGATTCTGGCCTTCGCCTTCATTGAATCTCTGGCCATTTACGCCCTGGTTATCAGCTTCATCCTGCTGTACGCCAACCCCTACGCGTAAGGCCGGACCAGCCATTGTCCACAAGGGCGGCTCCTCGGGGCCGCCTTTTTCGTGTCGTGGGCGGCAGTGCGCCGCGTTGCGGCACGCGGCGCGAGCCCGCACCAAACCGGAGTTCCTCCCGCCCATGGCGCACTTGTGCCCTGCTCCGCAGCCGACGAGCGCAGCGTCATTGCGGCTTGTTCGGTCGTCCCTTCGCGGGGGCGTAGATTCTGCTCCGCAACCACCGCGCGCAAAGCTGTCGCGGCCCCATGGACACATGGACTTTTGCGCGGAACTTGGTTATAGAATTCTGCTCAAAAACGTTACTCAGGCCGCAGGAACACGCCATGCCCAAACAGGACCACATCCGCAATTTTTGCATCATTGCCCACATCGACCATGGTAAATCCACCTTGGCCGACCGCATTCTGGAACTGACCAACGTGGTCAGCCAGCGTGAGGCCCGCCAGCAGTATCTGGACAGGATGGACCTGGAGCGTGAGCGCGGCATCACCATTAAGGCGCAAACCGTGCGCATTCCCTACACTGCCGCCGACGGCCGCACCTACGAGCTTAACCTCATTGATACGCCCGGCCATGTGGACTTCAATTACGAAGTTTCGCGCTCCCTGGCGGCCTGCGAAGGCGCCCTGCTGGTGGTGGACGCCACCCAGGGCGTGGAAGCGCAGACCCTGGCCAACGTTTACCTGGCCCTGGACCACGACCACGAAATCATCCCCGTACTGAACAAAATAGACCTGCCCAGCTCGGATGTGGAGCGCGTCAAGGCCGAAATAGAAGAAAGCATCGGCCTGGACTGCTCCGAGGCCTTGCCTGTTTCGGCCAAGACCGGGCAGGGCGTGGACCAGGTGCTGGAGGCCATTGTCCACCGCCTGCCCGCGCCGGAGGGCAACCCCGAAGCTCCGCTCAAAGCGCTGATTTTTGACTCCTGGTACGACAGTTACCAGGGCGTGGTAATCCTGTTTCGGGTCATGGACGGCCGCGCGCGCGTGGGCGACACGGTGCGCCTTATGAGCACGGGCAAGGAATATGAAGTGCTGCGTCTGGGCGTGTTCTCCCCCGAAGCCAAGGACGTGCCCCAGCTGCAGGCTGGTGAAGTGGGCTTTTTGTGCGGCTCCATCAAGGCCTTGGGCGACGCCAAGGTGGGCGACACCATTACTCTGGCCGACAACCCCGCCGATGCCCCCGTGCCGGGCTTCAAGGACGTAAAGCCCATGGTCTTCTGCGGGCTCTACCCCACCGAGTCTGAAGACTACGAAAACCTTAAGGCCGCGCTGGAAAAGCTGCAGCTTAATGACGCGGCCTTTACCTTTGAACCGGAAACCTCGCAGGCTCTGGGCTTTGGCTTCCGCTGCGGCTTTCTGGGCCTGCTGCACATGGAAATCATTCAGGAGCGCCTGGAGCGGGAGTTCGAAGTCGGTCTCATCGCCACTGCCCCTTCGGTTATCTACAAGGTGGAAACCAGCGACGGCAAAACCCTGGAGATCGACAACCCCAGCCGCCTGCCGGACCCCACCAAAATCCGCGCGCTCTATGAACCCTATGTGAACATGGATATCCATGTGCCCAACGAATACGTGGGCAACGTCATGAAACTGTGCGAAGAAAAGCGCGGCTTCCAAAAAAACCTGCACTATCTGGCCACCAACCGCGTGGTGCTCACCTACGAACTGCCCTTTGCCGAAATCGTCTACGACTTTTTTGACCGGCTCAAGTCCGCCACCAAGGGCTACGCCTCCATGGACTACCACCCGCTGGACTACCGCGCTGCGGACCTGGTGCGCCTGGACATTCTGCTCAATGGCGAACCCGTGGACGCTCTGGCCGTCATCGTGCACCGCGACCGCGCCTATACCTACGGCCGGGCCCTGGCCCTCAAACTTAAGCGCAGCATCCCGCGCCAGCTCTTCCAGGTAGCCATCCAGGCTGCCATCGGCCAAAAGATCATTGCCCGCGAAACCGTCTCGGCCTTCCGCAAGGACGTGACCGCCAAGTGCTACGGCGGCGACATTACCCGCAAGCGTAAGCTGTTGGAAAAACAGAAGGAAGGCAAAAAACGCATGAAGCGCATGGGCAATGTGGAACTGCCGCAGGAGGCTTTTTTGGCCGCGCTCAAAGTGGGCGACGAATAGGCTCCACTTGCAATTGCGCTGGCCACTGCTTACGCAACCGCCAGGGCATTGTAACATTGAAATGCCCTGCAACCTCCTGACACAACACGCGGCAACACTGCAGCAAGGCGTTTGCGCCCACGCAGAAAATAACAAGAGGCGCCCTTGCGGGCGCCTCTTGATGTTGTGATGGCGTTGTTCCGGAGCCGAACTTACATGGTCGAGCCGGAAGCGGCGCGCTGCATTTTGATTTCCACCTTTTCGGTGAGGCTGGAATAGTACTCACGCAGGATAACGAGCACTTCTTCACGGCCGAAGTGATCCGGCACTTCCGCGCCTTCGGAGAGCATCTTGCGCAGCTTGGTGCCGGACAGGATAACGCGATCTTCCTTGCCGTGGGGGCAGGTGCGCATGCTGGCCATGCCGTCGCACTTTTTGCAGTAGAAGGTCCAGTCGATGTTCAGCGGATGGCAGAGCAGGCGCTTGCCTTCTTCGGCGGGCTGGGGAATCTTGCGGAAGATTTCCTGCGCTTCAAACATGCCGTAGAAGTCGCCCACACCGGCGTGGTCGCGGCCCACGATGAGGTTGTTGATGCCGTAGTTCTGGCGGAAGGTGGCGTGCAGCAGGGCTTCGCGGGGCCCGGCGTAGCGCATGTCCAGAGGATAACCGGCCTGGATGACGAAGTCTTTGACAAAGTATTTGTCCACCAAGGTGTCAATGCACTTCACGCGGACTTCGGCCGGGATGTCGCCGGGCTTGAGGGAGCCCACCAGAGAGTGGATGACCACGCCGTCGCAGACTTCCACGGCAATTTTGGCCAGGTATTCATGCGAGCGGTGCATGGGGTTGCGCAGCTGCAGGGCGGCCACTTTCTGCCAGCCGCGTTCGTCCATCTTGGCGCGCAGCTGGGCGGGGGTCATGTACACACCGGGGAACTTCTCAGGATATTCGCCCTGCGAAAGCACTTTGACGGGGCCGGCCAGGTTGAATTCCTTCTGGGCCAGCACCATTTTCACGCCGGGGTGGTCGCTGGGGGCCACTTCCCAAAACTTTTCGGAGTCCGGGCCGGAGCCTTTGAACACCAGCTCGCATTCCCACTTTTTGTCGGCCTCGGTCATCTCGTAGACTTCCTCGACCTTCATGGTGGCCATAATCTCGCCCTTGCGGACCAGGGCCACTTCCTCACCGGGTTTCAGGCCCTTGGCATCAGCGGCGGCGATGTCCAGGGTCACCGGAACGGGCCAGAAGGTGCCGTCGGAAAGCGTCATTTTTTCGCAAACGCTCTTCCAGTCGGCCTTGTTCATGAAGCCTTTGAGGGGCGAAAAGCCGCCAATGCCCATCATGATCAGGTCGCCCTTGGCGCGAGAAGAAATTTCGATCTGCTTCAAGCCAGCGGCTTTTTTCTTTTCGTCTTCCAGGGCCTTGCCTTCCAGAAGGCAACAGACCAGGCCCTTGCCGCCATGAGGAGCTACCAGTTTGGACATCGCGAAATCCTCCGTGTTTTGGTTATGGGCGCCTCCCCCTGGGGCTGGCGTGCCGGCGCGCCAAGAGGGAGGACTGCTTTCAAAAGCATCTTGTGAATAATCTAACAAAAAGTCAACCATCTCCCCAAAAAAATCTCGGCTCCGCACCCCAAAAAGAAGACCGGGGGCGGTGCTGTCCCGTTTACGGATAATTCAGCATAGCCTGAACCACGGCAAAAGAGAAGGGGGAAATATGAAAAAAGTGTGCCCGTCCGGCGTCAAAAAAGGCTGATGGCGCTTTTTTTCTCAAGCATGGCGCAGGCCTTGGCCGCGCTGCTGCTTTTTCCGTCCGGGAAAATATGCAGAAGACAACCCGGCCCGCCCCCGGCGTGACGCCAGACCAGCGCAGAAACCCGGCAGGATCAGGCCATGGTTGCCTGTCCTGCCGGGTTTCTGGCCGGGTTTCTGGCCGGGTTTCTGTTCAGCGGCGCGCACGCCCGCTTGCACGGCGCAAGAGGATATTGCCGGGGCCGTCAGCCTAGAGCATTTAACACTTGAAATGCTCACTTACGGCAGGCAAAAGCCTGCCTTCGCGCATTTCGTGGCAAGGATTTTCAAGAAAATCCTTGCAGAGCAGTTAGCTCATTTCATTCGCTAACGGCTCTAGTTCTCCGTGCCCCCCTGGGTTTCCACCAGTTTCTGCATGGGCCAGCCGTGGGCCGCAGCCGCGGCCCGGGTTTTGGGCCCGCCCAGCACGCAAACGGCCCCCTCGCGCGCGGCCGTGGCCAGCACGTCGGCAAACTCTTTAAAGTGACGCGGCGTGGTGCCGAGGATTTCCTCACGCATGAGCGCGCGGGCCGCGTCCGTATCGTCCGTGAGCCAGCGGGCCAGAGACTGCGCGCCCTTAGCGTCGGGAAGTTGATAGGCGTCCAGATCGCCGATGGCCCCCACAATGGCCTGGGTGAGCTGGGCCGCATCTGGGGTAAAGGAGCGCAGAAAATCCGCCATGCCGTCAAAGGCGCTCAGGGTGTCGTCCACATTGGGATCGCGGTAGGAAGAGCAGACCAGGGTGCCGCCCAGGCGGTCCAGACCGCAAAAGGCCCCGTAGGCCCCGCCGCGCACGCGCACCTGCTCCCACAGATAGCCCATGCGCAGATAGCGCAGGATGGCGCTGGCCGAACCGTGATAGGTGTAGCCCAAATCATAGAGGTTGGCGGCCTTGCCCACATAGTTGATCTGGGCGGGGGCCACAAAGGCTTCACCAGCAGGCAGATCCAGGGGGGCCGCGCCCAAATCGCCCCGCCCGCCGGCCCGCACGGGCGGCAGGGCCCGCAGCAGCTGCCGGGCGTGGGTTTCGGCCAGGGCCAGGCCCTCGGCCTCGGCCGTGCAGTCAAACACAGCGCCGGGCCGGGCCACAATGCGACGGCGCAGCTCTTCCAGATCGTCCAGCAGGGCTTGCGGCTCGGCCTCCAGACGCCGCAGATAGCCGCGCACGCTTTCCAGATAGCTCAGGCCCGTGGTGCGTTCGGCCAGGGCCCCCGCGCCCGTGTACCGCGCCCGCAGCCGGGCGCTCACAGCGGCGTGCCCCGCTGCCTGCAGGCCGTGTTCCAGCCGCGCCCTGGCCTCCAGCAGCATCTGGCGCAGGCGCTCGCCCAACACAGCCGCATCGGTCTGGGGCTCCAACAAAACTTCGGCCACAAGTTCAAAGAGATCCGGCAGCTTATCATACACCGTCTTGCCCGACAGGCTGAGGCAGCTCACGGTCTTGCGGCTGCCGCGCACCACCCCCAGCAAGGGGTCGGCCCCCAGGCCGCCGGTTTTGGCGGCCATGAGCGCGCCCAGTTCCGTATAGTCCCGCCGGGCCGTGCCTGTTTCCGTGAGACTGCGGGCAAACAGGGGCAGCAGGGGGGCCAGGCGGTCGGGCACGTTTTCCAGCGGCAACAACAGGGTGACGTAGGCAATGCCCCTGGTGGGCAGCTCATGGCTGAGGGCCGTTTCCGGCCATTGGGCTACAGCGCGGGGGATAACGGCGTTTTCTCGCGGCAGATCGTCCAGGCCCAGGGCCGGGATGCTGGCCAGGGCCTCCGGGCTGTCGGGCGCGGTCTGGGCTTCCTGCAGACGACGGGTTTCCGCCACCAGGGCGGCGCGTTCCTCCGGTCCGGCAGCGGCCTGCACGGCGGCCACACGGGCGGCCTCGTCCGCCTCCCGCCGCGCGCCCAGTCCGGCGTCGGGCAGCAGCACCACCGTGGCGCGGTGGGCGTTATTCAGGAAGTTGTCGGCAATGGCCGCTTCAAACAGCTTTTCACCGGCGGCCAGACGGTCCTTAATGGCGGTGAGCGGCGCCTCCCAGGCCAAGGGGGCCAAGGGATCGCCGTCGTAAAGCCAGGTGGAGAGGGCCTGAATCATGGCGCTCAGTCCGCGGGGAAAGCGCCCGGAATTGTTCTCGCGGTAGGCAAATTCCACGCTGTTGACGGCAGCCTCCACAGCGGCGGCGGGAATGCCCGTGCGTGTCAGGTCCGCCAACGTATCAAAAATAAGGGCCTCGGCCTGGGCTACGTCGGCCGGGGCCACGCCCTTGAGGCCTGTGGAGTAGTACATCTGGCGCAGGTCCGTTTCCAGACCGCAGCCAGTGGTGTCCTCGCCCAGACCGGAGGCGATCAGCGCCTTGCGCAGGGGCGAACCGGGCAGACCTTCCAGAACGTGCTCCAGCATTTCCATAAGCAGAGCCTGGTGCACGTCGCCGCGTTCGCCCAGCAGCCAGTTGACCGTAAACAGGGCGCGGGTTTCGCCCGCCGCTGCGGCATAGGGCAGTTCCAGCCGCCGGGGCGTGGTGAGCCGGGGCTGCAGGGGCACGACGGAATCCACGGGCCGGGCCGCGTAACCCTGCAGGGCTTCGTCCAGCAGGCGCAGACGCTCCTCCTCCGGGTCGTCGCCCCAGAAGAAAAAGCGGGCATTGCTGGGGTGGTAGTAACGGCTGTGAAAATCGTGAAAGGCCGTATAGGTCAGGTCCGGGATGTGCTCAGGATTGCCGCCGGAATCCAGGCTGTACAGGGTGTTCGGGAACAGGGCCTGCTGGCTCTGCTCGGCCAGGATGGAATCGGGCGAAGAATAAACGCCCTTCATCTCATTATAGACCACGCCCTTGTAGGCCCAGGGACCGTCGGACGCAGGGGCCTCCACATGCCAGCCCTCCTGTTTGAAGATGTCTTCGCTGATGCGCGGATGGAACACGGCGTCGATGTAGACATCCACCAGGTTGTAAAAATCGCGCAGATTGCAGCTGGCTACGGGATAGCAGGTCTTGTCCGGAAAGGTGAAGGCATTAAGAAAGGTCTGCAGAGAGCCCTTGAGCAGTTCCACAAAGGGTTCCTTCACCGGATACTTGGCCGAACCGCAGAGCACAGAATGCTCCAGGATGTGGGCCACACCTGTGGAATCCGCCGGGGGCGTGCGAAAGCTGACCCCAAAACACTTATTCTCGTCCGTATTGCAGACGGAAAGCAGCGCCGTGCCCGTGACTTCGTGCCGCCAGAGCCGCGCCGTGCCGCCGACCTCGTGCAGATCTTTTTCCGTAAACAGTGTGAAACCGTGCTTGTTCATTGCTGTTCCTTCAAAGGAAGTGGATTTTTGGGGATGCCGACGGCAGCGCGTCGGCCCGTGTGGGGAAAGGCGGCCCTTTGCGGACGCCCTAGGAAGATACGCGCGTGCCAGAGCAGATTACCTTTGAGAATGCATACGCGAAAGGTTACGGCACGCGCGTTCCGGCGCTTACGTGCGCAACTGCATAGCGCTGCCGTCTTTGCCCGCCGTAACGGGCCAAGCTCCTGCGCCGCAACGGCTGCAGCTACGCTTGCGCCTCCACGGCGGGCGTCTGCTTACGCAACCGCCAGGGCATTGCAAAATTGCAATGCCCTAACGCTCCACAGGAAAAATATTACGGAAGACCACCGCCCCATCCTGAGAATGTACTTCCAGGAAAACCTGGGCGTTGGTCATACGGCTGCGCCCCGCGTCCACCATCATGACCGCGCGCTTAAAACGGTTGATGCGAAAGCTGGCCGCGCTGTCCGGGTTCGCATCCAGGGTACGGCGTTTGCCGTCGGCCGTGAGCAGCACGGCGCTGACCGTGCCGACGGCAATCTTCTGACTGTCCGTATTGCGCAGGTCCAGGGCAATGCGCAGCCTGCCCCCGCGCAAAGCGCGGACCTGCACGTTGCTCACCGCCACATACCCCGTATCCACGGCCGGGAAGGCCTCATGGCCCGGCCCATCGGCGGACGCGGACTCTGCAGGAGGGGCCTCCTCTTCGTCTACGGCGTTGAGGCGGCGCAGCACCAGCTCCCTGCCGGACAGATTTTCTTCCCGCAGCAGGGCCTCCAGATTTTCCAGGCGCTCGGCCGTGGCCTGGGCGGCCTGGTAATCGCTTTCAAAACGGAGCACATTTTCGCGCAGCTGTAGATTCTGCTGCCACAGCCGCCAGCACTGCCAGCCCAGCAGTGCGCAGAACACAGGCAGACTGGCGCAGAGCAGAAGCAGCAGACGGAAGCTGCCCTGCCGCACCCGATAGCTGCGGCGCGGACCCGCGTCGGGCATGAACATGATGCAGAGGTTGGTCTTATAGCCCAAGGTCGGCTCCACGCCGCAACCGGCGTCAGGGTTGGGGCGCGGGCGGCAGCGCTGCCCAGTCCTCACGGGCGATGCGCCAGCGCTTGCCGTCGAAACGCAGTTGGAGGGTCTTGGTGCCCCGGTCGCTGTGGCCCGCGCTGTCCGCATAGACCTGGGTCATGTCCGCCCGCAGGCCCGCGCGGTCCACCACCAGGCGCAAGCCGGAAATGCGCACCAGCGTGGGCTTGACCCGCGCCCAGAGCTGCTCCTTCTGCCGCCGGATGTTGGCGGCCCCGCGGCGGCCCTGCTGCACGGCGTCACTGGTGTAGGCGTCCATGTAAGCGTCCAGCTGCGCGGCCTCCCAGGCCTTGCGCCAGGTTTCAAGGGCGGCGCTGGCCTGATCGCTGACCCGATCCAGATAATCGGCGGCCAGGCCTGTGGGCCCGGGGCGGAACTGGGCCGCCACAATGCGGAAGCCTCCGTCCTCGCCCCTGCGCCACCAGAGGGTGCGCACGCCTTCGGCAAAACCTTCGGGGGCCGCCACCAGCTGCTCCCAGCTGGTCACGGCCAGACCGCCCTTGATTTCCATGTCGGGCTTGCGGTTGATGACCGTCAGCCAGGGCGCAGCAAAACGGCGCTCCAACTCGCGCAGGGTGGTGCGCAAGGAATGCCCGCGCGGCGCGCCCGGCTCACGGTTGTAGCGAGCCTGGTCGTAAAAATCGGCAATGCGGGCCGCACGGGCGGCAAAAGCCGTGTTCCAGTCGGCCACCGCCGCGGCCAAGGCCTGCCTGGTGCCCGCCGAAAGCTCCAGGGTCGGCAGCTGCACGGACTGGGTTTGCGCGGCCTGCGGCTGGGCGGGCGCAGCCGGAGCGGCCTGCGGCTGCATGGCTGGAGCAGCGGGGGATGTCGGCACGCTGGGCGCAGCCGCCCCTGTGGGAACAACGGCCGCGCCGGGCGCGGATTGCGACGCGGACGGCTGTACAGCTTGTGGCGCCTCCTGCGGCGGCAGCGCGGGCTGGGCCGCTTTGCCGGCCGCCATACCCGGACGCGCGCCCCAGTTGACTTCAGCCGGCGGCGGCACGGTCTGGCGCAGGGGCACCAGGGGCTCGCTCAAGGCCAGCAGCGTGCGTGCGGCGGCTTTTTCACCGGAAGACTTGCCCGCATTGTCGGCCGCGGTGTCGGTCGGCTTTGGGGCCGAAGCCGCAACAGACTGGTCAACGGACTGCAGAACCGGGGCTTTTTCCACATCGGACGCAGCCGGGGACGCAACCGCCGCAGGAGATGCCGCCGCGACAGCCTCCTCCGGCGCGCTTTCAGGCATATCCAGGCGCGGCGGCCGGGGCGCTTCGGAGCCGGCATCGCTGACCACCTGCAGCGGCGCTTCGGCCACCAGGCGGCCCTTCTGAAAATCGGCCCGCATGCCCAGGTCGCGCGGGGTCCATTCCATACCCACAATGCGGAATTTGTCGTCCTTGCCGCGCTGCCAGTACAGGCGGCGGATACCCTCGGTGGAAAGGTTGGAAGCCGTATACAACTGTTCCGACCATGTCACCCAGTAGCCCGGACCTTCCAGCACATGGATTTTACGGTTGTAAATCTTGATGAAGCGCAGAATATTGAACAGCCGTTCCTTGTTCTGCCGGAAGGCGACGAAACTTTCGGGCATGGCCCTGGAATAGGCCTCGGCATCATAAAAATCGAAAAACTTACGGGAACGCGCGGCCCAGGCGCTGCTCCAGGCCTGCATGAGGCGGCGCAACTGGCGGGCGGTGCCGTCGTCAACCCGGGGCACGCTTTTTTCGTCCAGCCTTTCGGCCAGGACAACAGCCGTGCCTGGGGTGAGCTGCGGGCCCACCTCGCCGATTTCGTCCAGGCCGATGGCCACACAACCCCTGGTAGAAAGGGGTTCAATGCCGAAACCCTTACTGTGGATCCAAATGCCGTGGCCGGTCTTGCCGCGCAGCTTGTCCACAGGATTGGGGTAGTTGAGCGTATAAGCTATGCCGCCGTATTCCTTAAAATCCAGACCGCTGGCTATTTTGTATTCCACAAAATAGACGCCTTCCGGGGTGCGCAGGTCATTGAGAACCTGCTTGTCGCCCGGAAGCTGACCCGTAGTGCAGGGGAACGTGTACTTGAGTTTAAGGGGGCTTTTTTTCTCAAAAAAAAGAAAGGTCTGGCGAGCCTTGTCCACGGCTACCAGATGCGTGGGCAGGCCCTCGTTGTAGAGGGTGGCCTGCCAGTTGTCGGCCAAAGCCGGACGGGCCAGCGTCATTGCGCCGCAAAACAGCAGCGCCAACGCCACCCCCCACAGACGGCAACCGGCCCCCTCAACGCGCAAGGGCCACCAGTTCCGCACGGGTAAAGAGCGCAAGCAGGTCATACCCCGCCTCACGGAGCTTTTCCCGGCCACCTTCTTCCCTGTCCAGAATGGCGCAGACCGCCGCAATGGACAGGCCCGCGTCCCGAATTCTCTCGCAGGCTTTGAGCAGCGAACCGCCCGTGGTGACCACATCCTCCAGCAACGCCACCCGGTCGCCCGGACGAAAGTTGCCCAAACCTTCCACAAACTGGCCGGTGCCGTGCCCTTTGGCCTCTTTGCGCACCAGCAGACCGTGCAGCGGCCTGCCCTGCTGGTGCGAAATGACCGTGGTGGCGGAAACCAGCGGGTCCGCGCCCAGGGTCATGCCCCCGACGCCGCGAAGGTCAACGTCCTTGAGCAGGTCGTTAAACAGACTGCCGATAAGCCAGGAGCCCTCGGCGTGCAGTGCAGTGACGCGGCAGTCAAAATAGTAATCGCTTCGGCGGCCGGAGGCCAGCAAAAAATCACCTTCCCGGTAGGATTTTTCCACCAGCAGCCGCGCCAGACGGCGCTTGAGGTCCAGCGTAGGCGCGTCCACTAGCGTTTCTCCTTTACCGGCGCGGCGAGCACGCGCGCAAAAATGGCGTCTTCATAGCGCAGGTAGTAGGCCGGGTCGAACAGGTCTTTAAGCGCCTCCGCGCCCAGGCGCCCGCTCATGGCCGCGTCCGCGCGCACCAGGTCGGGGAAGGGGGTGCGGCTTTCCCAGCTCTGCATGGCCAGACGCTGCACGGCCTCGTAGGCCTGCTGCCGGGGCA
The DNA here is from genome assembly GCF_004309735.1 of Desulfovibrio legallii. Taxonomy (NCBI): domain Bacteria; kingdom Pseudomonadati; phylum Thermodesulfobacteriota; class Desulfovibrionia; order Desulfovibrionales; family Desulfovibrionaceae; genus Desulfovibrio; species Desulfovibrio legallii. Next base: position 59,205 of record NZ_SIXC01000005.1, on the reverse strand, counting down.
GGCCCGTGGCGATGAGGGCCGTGAGCACCCGCTGCGAAAAATAGAGCCCGTAGGAGCGTTCCATATTTTCGCGCATGCGTTCGGGCTTGACCACCAGGCCCCGCAACAGCCGATCCAACCGGGCCAGCACATAGTCCGCCAGGATGGTGGAATCGGGCATGATGACCCGCTCCACCGAAGAGTGGCTGATGTCCCGCTCGTGCCAGAGGGCCTGATTTTCCAGTGAAGCCAGCGCGTTGGAACGCAGCAGCCGGGCCAGACCGCACATGTTCTCAGCCGAGATGGGGTTCTTTTTGTGCGGCATGGCCGAAGAGCCTTTCTGCCCCTTGGCAAAGCCCTCTTCCACTTCCAGCACTTCGGTGCGCTGCAGATGGCGCAGCTCCACGCAGAGCCGCTCCACCCCGCCGGCCAGAATGGCCAGAGAGGTAAAGAAGTGGGCGTAGCGGTCGCGCTGCACAATCTGGGTGGAATGCGGGTCCACCTCCAGGTGCAGCCGGGCCAAGGCGCGGGCCTCCAGGTCGGGCGAAAGAAAGGCGTAGGTGCCCACTGCGCCGGAAATCTTGCCCACGCGCACGCTTTCCAGCCCGGCCCGGACGCGCTCCCGGTGGCGCACGAACTCCGCATAAAAGCCCAGGATTTTGAGGCCGAAGCTGGTGGGTTCTGCGTGGATGCCGTGGGTGCGGCCCATGCAGAGCACGCCTTTATGACTTTGGGCCAGATCCGCCAAAGTGACCAGCAGCGCGTCAAGATCCTTGAGGATCAGCGTTCCGGCCTGGACCAGCAGCAAGGCGTTGGCCGTGTCCACAATGTCCGAAGATGTGCAGCCCAGGTGGATGTAGCGCGCCTCGGGCCCCACTTTTTCTTCCAGCGAAGTCAAAAAGGCGATGACGTCGTGCCTGGTCACCTCTTCAATGGCCAGAATGCGGTCCACATCGATGGCCGCCGTGGCCTTGATGTGCGCCAGGGCGTCGGCGGGCACGCGGCCCAGTTCGCCCCAGGCCTCGCACACGGCCAGCTCCACGTCGAGCCAGGCCCGGTAGCGGTTTTCCAGGGTCCAGATGCGGCCCATTGCCGGCCGGGTATAACGATCGATCATGCTTGCCTCATGAGGCCGCGGGAGCGGGCTTGGACGTGGTGGACGCAGCGGGGGCCGCCGGGGCCGCCGCAGGGGCGTTCGCCGCTTTGGCGGGCGCGGCAGATCCGGAAGCGGCGGGGGCGGAACCGGCGCTGCCGCCGGAGGCGCCCGAACCGGAATCGGACGCGGCGGCCGTGGCGGAAGACCCGTCTTCCTTGATGCCTTTACGGTAGCCGTAGTCGCTCACATACCAGCCGCCGCCTTTAAGCACAAAGGACGTGTGCGACATGATGCGCGGCGCGGGCGTGCCGCACTTGGGGCAGGGCTCCTGCCCGTGGGCGTCCGCCAGTTTGACCCATTCTTCAAAACGGTGCTGACACTTGGGACACTGATATTCGTAGATAGGCATAGCACAGTGTAACGGCGGCGCGGCCGGACCGCACGCGCCGTTCTCCATGAGAGTTGTTACCGGGGCACTACGAAACCGCAGTGCCCCGGGGCACGTTCCGCCGTCAGCCGGGAGGAACGCTGTGGATAAAAGGGGCGGAACAGGGCGTTTGCGCGGCAGCCCCGCAAGAGGAGCCCGCACGCCCGCCGCCGAAAACGTTTCACTTTCCCAAAGGCGCGCGAACGCACTTCGGGCAAGCGGAAAGCCCTGTAACACAAAAGCCCCGCCCCACGCCGCACTATTGCCTATGCGGCCAACGGGGCGTTGGCGTGCAAGGGGTCAGGCTTTGGCGGCCTTGGCTTCGCGCACGCGCTGCTTCAGTCGCTCTTCGCGACGGTGACGGCGGCGGTCCAGTTCCTTTTTGCGTTCCACTTTTTTATGAGCCATAACTTCCTCCAGGGGAAACAACCCCGTAATTTAAGTGGGTATGTATAAACACTTTCGGCGGCAAAGTCCAGCCCGTCACCAGGTGAGCCGCACGGACGCGCCGTGGGCGGCCATATATTCCTTGCACTGGCGGATGCTGTACTGCCCGTAGTGCACAATGGAGGCAATGAGCGCGGCCGAAGCCCCACCGGTGGTGACGGCCTCCAGCATGTGCCGGGGTTCGCCCGCCCCGCCCGAAGCGATGACCGGAAGGCTCACGGCGTCCGCAATGGCGCGGGTGAGGCGCAGTTCGTAGCCGTCCCTGGTGCCGTCCGCGTCAATGGAGTTGATGCAAAGTTCGCCCGCGCCCAGCTCCTGGCAGCGCCGGGCCCAGGCCACGGCGTCCAGGCCCATGCGTTTGCGCCCGCCGTGGATGACGATTTCGTAGCCCGAAGGGATCTCCGGGCTTACGGGCACGGCCAGCACGTCCATGCCCACCACCACAGCCTGGGAACCAAAAGCCGCCGCGCCCTCTTGGATAAGCTGCGGATTTTTGACCGCCGCCGAGTTGATCGAAACCTTTTCGGCCCCGGCCAGAAGCACGGCGCGCATGTCTGCCACGCTGGCGATGCCGCCGCCCACGGAAAAGGGGATGAAAATCTGCGCGGCCACGCGCTCCACCACGTCCAGAAAGATGCCCCTGGCTTCGGCCGAGGCCGTGATGTCGTAAAACACGATTTCGTCCGCGCCTTCTTCATAGTAGCGGCGGGCGCTTTCCACCGGGTCGCCGATGTCCTCGTTGCCCGCAAAACGGATGCCCTTGGTGAGCCTGCCGTTGCGCACGTCCAGACAGGGAATGACACGCTTACGCAGCATGGCGGGCCTCGCAGTAGCGATAAAAGTTGCGCAGCAGGGTCAGACCGGGGCGACCGCTTTTTTCCGGATGGAACTGCACGGCCCAAAGCCCGTCCCGCCCGTACAGTGAGCAGAACTCCCGCCCGTACACGCTGGTGGCCAGCACCAGGTCCGGAGCCGGCTCCACATAATAGCTGTGCACAAAATAAAATTCCGCGCCGGGGTCCACGCCCGTGAGCAACGGACAGGGGGCCTGAAGATTGATATCGTTCCAGCCCATGTGCGGCACCGGAGCCGGCGTGCCGTCCTCCTGGCGCATGCCGTCCGCAAACCGGCGACAGACGCCGGGCACAAGCCCCAGGGTGGGGGTGTCGTTCTCTTCGCTGCGCTCCAGCAGAATCTGACAGCCCAGGCAGATGCCCAGCAGGGGCCGGCCCCGCTCCACGGCGCGGCGCAGCACCTGATCCAGGCCGCTTGCGCGCAGCGCGCCCATGGCTTGGCCCGCGGCCCCCACGCCGGGAAAGATTATCCCCTGGGCCGCGTCCAGCGCCGCGGGATCCGCCGTGATGGCGCAGGGAATGCCCAGATGCTCCAGGGCCCGGCGCACGCTCGTCTGATTGCCCGCCTTGTAGTCCAGAATGGCCAACATGTGCGTCCTCTCTTGTATGGACGGCGCAAACGGGGGGAAAGCGCCGGTCAAATACCTCTGTTGCGGAGAGGCACTATAGCTTTTTCCGTCCCGGCAGGCAACGCGGGCCACAGCACGCCGCCCCTGCCGCCCGGCCGCCGCAAAAATGCGTCGGCCCAGCCCGGACAAGGTGGATGCGGCAACGATCGCAAAATTTTCAGTCCACAAAACGCCAACGACGCCGGGCGGTTGCGAAGGCGGATCAGCCTCCTGCGGGCGACGCGCCAAGGGGCCTGGGGTGACAAGAGCATTAATCACGCTTATTATAAAAACCGTGAAGAACAGAATAAATATTTTGTTGTTTTTATTACAATAATTTTTTTGTTATTCTGACAATACCTGAGAGGGCGCGCCATGTATTTTCCCACAGCCGGCATTGAATGCCATCCCTTCATCCCCTTTGCCGCCGCGCTGGGCATTTCTTTCGTCACCTCCATGGGGGGCATTTCCGGGGCCTTTCTGCTGCTGCCTTTTCAGATGAGCGTGCTCGGCTATGTGAACCCCAGCGTCAGCTCCACCAACCAGTTCTTCAACGTCCTGGCCTGTCCTTCAGGCGTCTGGCGCTACTGGCGCGAGGGGCGCATGCTCTGGCCCCTGGCCTTTACCGTGGCTCTGGGCACCCTGCCGGGGGTTTTTCTGGGGGCTTTCATCCGCATTACCCTCCTGCCGGATCCGGCCAGCTTCCAGTTGTTTGCCGGGCTGCTTCTGCTGTATATGGGTCTGCGCATGGCCCGTCTGTTGTGGCGGGAACGGGGGCGCAGGCCAGCGCCCCGGCCCGCAGGGCAGAATCTTTCCTCCTGCCGCGTGCTTGCCTGGAACAGCCGTGTGCTGGAGTTCACGTTTCAGGACGCGCATTACAGCGTATCCACTCGCAAGCTGGCCCTGTTGAGCCTGGCGGTGGGGCTGGTGGGCGGGGCCTACGGCATCGGCGGCGGGGCCATTATGGCGCCCTTCCTGGTGGCCTGTTTCGGCCTGCCCGTGCACGTAGTGGCCGGGGCCACGCTGTTGGCCACCTGGCTGACCTCGCTGGCCGGCGTGGGCTTTTACACCCTGCTCGCCCCCTTTTACCCCCACCTGACCGTGGCCCCAGACTGGCGCATGGGCCTGCTGGTGGGGCTGGGCGGACTTTGCGGCGTCTACCTGGGCGCGCGCTGTCAGAAGCATGTGCCCGCCTTTGCGCTCAAGGCGCTGCTGGCTGCGGTTTTGCTCTTTACAGCCCTGCGCTATTTGGGCCAAGGTGTGTAGCGCCGCGCGCCGCCGCAGGGCAGCCTGCACGCGGTCAGGGCAGTTTCACGTTGCAATTGCTCTGGCGACTGCTTGAGCGGCCGCCCGCCACGCAGGCGTGCGCGCAATGTCGTTGATGTCCGAGGATATCAAGGACACGAGTAAACACCACGCAGGCGTGCGCGCAATGTCGTTGTGCTGATAAACGCCGAAGCGAACGGGGTAAAATCTTTGAGCAGGTTTGTTCTCAAAGGTGAAAGATTTTAAAGGATACGCCATGCGCCATACCGCCGCCCTGCCCGTGGGGCTGTTTGATTCCGGCATGGGGGGCCTTACCGTGCTCAAAGCCCTTAATGCCCGCCTGCCCCATGAGGATCTTGTCTACCTCGGTGATACGGCCCGCCTGCCGTACGGCACCAAGGGCCGCGACACCATCATCCGCTACACCCTCAAGGCCGCCCGCACCCTGGTGGACATGGGCGTAAAAATGCTGGTGGTGGCCTGCAACACGGCCACGGCCACGGCCCTGCCCACCCTGCGCGAGGCCCTCGCCCCCCTGCCCGTGCTGGGTGTAGTGGAGCCCGGCGCGGAAGCCGCCGTCCAGGCCAGCCATAACGGGCACATCGTGGTCATCGCCACCGAAGCCACCATTGCCGGAGGGGCCTACCAGCGGGCCATCGCCCGGCTGCGGCCCCAGGCCGTGGTCACGGGTCGGGCCTGCACCCTCTTTGTGCCTCTGGCCGAAGAAGGCTGGATGGAGGGCCCCGTGGTGGAAGGCGTGGCCCGCCGCTACCTGAGCGACCTCTTCCCCGCGCCAACCGCCGCGCCAGCCGCTTTGCCGGCCGCCACAAGCGCAGACCTTGCGCCGGATACGCTGCTGCTGGGCTGCACGCATTTTCCGCTGCTGCTGGGGGCCTTGCGGCCGGTGGTGGGGCCGCAGGTGCGCATTGTGGATTCCGCGGCCACCACAGCGGCCTGGGTGGCCGCTGCCCTGGAGCGCCAAGACCTGCTGCGGCCCGACGAAATCTCCGCCGAGGGCGGCCGCTGCCGCTTCCTGACTACGGACAACACGGCCCGCTTTGCCCGCACGGGCAGCCTCTTTCTGGGGCGGCCTCTGGACCCGGCGGAAGTGGCCTTGGTAGACTTGTAGCTATCAATCTTTTAACATACTTGAATAATAGAATAATATAAAAAAATCCCTTTGCCGTCCCCGTGCGTCTCTGGGCCCTCCAGGGCGCAAAAGCCAGAGTGGGCGCGGGATTCTGCGCTTTTTCGTTGACAGGAGGGGGGGGCTCACGTAAGGAAGGGACAGTCCGACCGCGATTGACGCGGCCAGAGGTCTTTTTCCCCGGGGCGTATCCTTGCCGGACCGGCACAGGTTGAGCGCTCTATGGCGTCTGGCGTCGTCAGCCCCGGGGCTCGGTCCAGCCCTTGCCGGACCGGCAACACAGGAAACCAAAATCCGTTTGGAGAAGCATCATGACAAAAGCTGAGCTTGTTGAAAAAATCCATGCCAAGGCCGGTCTGCCCACTAAAGCCAAGGCCGAGGAAGCTCTGGACGCTGTGGTTACCGCCCTGCGCGAAGCTCTGGCCGCCGGCGAGTCCGTGACCTTTACCGGCTTCGGCAGCTTTAAGGTTGTGGAGCGCGCCGCCCGCAAGGGCCGCAACCCCCGCACCGGCAAGGAGATCACCATCCCCGCCAGCAAGGTCGCCAAATTTACGCCCGGCAAAGGGCTGAAAGACGCCATCAAGTAGCCTTGGTTTTTGTCTCCATTTTTTGCGGCGCCGCATCCCTGAGGAGGCGGCGCCGCTTTGCTTGCTTTTTTGCAGCCTCGCGCGGTACGCGTCAAAATGTTTTTTCACGTCTGGACGTAAATTAATTTTACATATATAATATATCGCATTTCATACCTAGGAGCGTCCATGCCCGCCGCTGCCCTTTCCACGCCGTGGTTATTCTGGCTGAACTACCTGCTGCTGGCGAGCGGTTCGTTCGCGCTCTGGCTGCCGCGTCTGACCTTGACGCCACTGCCCGTGCTGGTGCTGGCCCTGCTCTTGCGGCGCATGGCCCGCATCCGGGGGGACGAAGCGCTGGGCGCGGCCCACGCCCAATGGCAGCTCGAGACCTTCTGGCTGTTCCTTTTGCTGTTTCTGGCCCTGCTGGCCCTGTTTCTGGGCATGGGGCTTATTTTCAACGAAGGGACGGCTCTGGACCGGGTGGAAGGCATCGCCAACGCCTTCAGCAACGGGGGTCTGGACATTTACGAAACACTGGCGCGTTTTTGGAATATCCGCGAAATCCGCTGGTTTACCTGGGCGGGGCTGTTCTGGGCCCTGCTGGTATTGCTTTGGCCCCTGCAGCGGACCGTGCAGGGCATTCTGGCGCTCTGCGCCGAGCGCACGCCGCGCGCCCTTTCCGGCGGCATGCGCTGGCTGGCCTTAGGGCTGGCGGTCCTCATGCAGAGCGGTTTTCTGGTGGTGGTGCTGGCGCTTTGAACACCGGATCCGGCCTTTTTTCTCCGCACCCATCGCACAAGGGGGCTCCCATGCCGGAAACGGCGCGGCTGATTCTGGTGCTGGGCATGCACCGCAGCGGTACAAGCGCCTGGGCGCGCGCCCTGCGCGTGCTGGGTGTGGATCTGGGCGCGCGGCTTTTGCCCCCCCTGTCCTGCAATCCCAAAGGTTTTTTTGAAGATGAGGATATCTACGCCTGCAACAGGCAGTTGCTGCGGCAGCTGGGCCAGAACTGGAGCCACTGGCCGCCGCCTCCTGCCGTGGAGCAACGCCGTCTGGCGGGCGGCGAGGCCGGGGCGGCAGCTCTGGCCCTGCTGCGCGACAAATGTGCGGGCGGCGCGCCCCACGGCCTTAAGGACCCGCGGCTGAGCCTGCTTATGCCCTTCTGGCGGCCGGTGCTGGCGGCAGCGGCCTTACGGCCGCACTGCCTGATCTGCCTGCGCCACCCAGAGAGCGTAGCCGCTTCTCTGGCCCGCCGCGACAATCTGGACGCGGAGCAGAGCCATGCGCTCTGGGTGGCCCATACCCTGGGGGCCATCACGGGCAGTGCGGGGCTGCCCCGGATGCTGGTGGACTACGAATCCTTACTGCGCGATCCCCAGGCGGCTCTGGAACGCCTTTCCCGCTTTCTGCGCCTGCCCGTAGACGCCGCAGAGCGCGCCGTCTTCTGCAACGACTTTCTGGATGCGGACCTTTGCCACCACACGCCGACGGCGCTCCCCGCAGACCCGGACGCGCCGACAGACCAAGCCCCCTGGGGCGCTCTGGCCCTGCGCATCTGCACAGCCCTGCGCCCTGACCCGGCACGCCCCGCGCCCCTGGACGATATGGAAAGCTCCGCCTGCACCCGCGCCGTAGGCGGCTGGCTGGCGGCCATGCGGCAGTTGCCGCCGCCCCCGCTGCGCGCGCCGGGGCCGGAGGCGCAGCCATGAGCTTTGCCGGGGGCAGGCCCACGGTCGGGGAGGCCGGCGGGCTGCAAGGCCCCCTTGCCGCGCACCCTCTGGCAGGCCGCCTGGCGGCGCCATCCTTTGTGCTGCCCGGCACGGTGGCGGCCAACGCCCGCTTTTTGGCCCACAAGGTGGACGAGGTGGCCCTGTGTTTTTTTGAAGCCCGCGCCTGCCTGACTTACGGGCCGGAAGATCTGCCCCCGGATCTGGCCGACCTGCCCTTGCGCTGGCATGTGCATCTGCCCGTAGATCTGCCCTGGCCCGCGCGCGCTGCGGGCGCGCACCCGGCGGCCGCCTGCGTGGCCCTGGCCCGCGCCGTGGCCGCCAAGGCCGCCTTTTTGCGGCCGCGCCTGGCCGTACTGCACCCGCCGGACGGCGCGCCGGCCCGCCAGCGTCGGCTGCTGGCGGACTTTGCCGCCCTGTGGCAGGCCGAGGGCGGCCCGCCCCTGCTGGTGGAAAATATCGACATCTGCGACCCGGCCACGCTGGGGAGGGGATTTCTGGAGGACCACGGCCTGCGTCTTTGCCTGGACGTAGGCCACCTCCTGGGCTATGCTCAGTTCCGTCTGCTGCGTTCCGCCCTGCCGGAGACCGCGGCGCTGCTCCACTGGAGCGCCCCGGCCGGCGGCGACCGGCACCGACCGCTTACAGACTTCACACCGGAGGAAGCCCGCACGGCCGCTGCCGTCATGGCCCGTGTGCCGACCGCAGCCACGCACCTGGTGGAAATTTTTCAGTGGAACGGGCTGGCCGCTTCGCTACCTGTTCTGGCCGTGCTGGCGCAAAAAGGAGCAGCGACGCTGCGCGGCGGGGCCTGAGCCCCCCCCAAAAAAATCCGGCCAAGGCCCCACACAAGGTCCGCCCACACGGGAGGGCCGGAACCAGGAATCCCTACAAGGACATGTCATGGCAGGCAATGCCGAACTTGTCGCCCACATGAAGCAGTGGCGGCAAAGCCTGAACAAGGACGACCACTGGTGCATCCTCATCAATGCCGATCCGGACGCTCTGGCCTCGGCGCTGGCGCTCAAGCGCATTCTGGTTCACCACGTGCACAGCGTGGATATTGCGCGCGTCAACGAGGTAACCCGGCCGGACAATCTGGCCATGATCCGCTATCTGAACATCCCGGCAAAGCCCTGGCAGCCGGACAAGGCCTGCCAGTACACGCGCTTTGCCATGGTGGATTCGCAGCCCCACCACCACAAGGCCTTTCAGGGCCTGCAGTTTGATTGCATCATCGACCACCACCCCTTACCCGGCACGCCGGACGACAACGCAACAACGCCGGAGGCTTTTGTGGACATCCGCCCCGGCGTGGGGGCCACCAGCACCATGATGACCCGCTACCTGCAGGGCCTGCGCGTGCGGCCCGGCCCGCGCCTGGCCACGGCCCTGCTCTACGGCATCCGTACGGACACGGCGGCCTTTGAACGCTCTGGCGGCGAGGACGACTTCCGCGCCTACCAGTGGCTTTCACGCCATGCGGACAACAACGTGCTGCGCCGCATTGTGCGCAGCGAATACCTGCGCCAGTGGCTGCCCCTGTTTTCCCGCGCGTTCCGTTCCCTTACAGACTGCCGGGGCGCGGGCGCGCACACCTGCCTCAACGAGGTCAACAGCGCGGACCTGCTGGTGGCCGTGGCCGATTTCTTCACCCGCGTGCACGGCCTCAAATGGATAGCCGTCAGCGGCATTGTGGGCAAAACCGTTATCGTCATTTTTCGCGGCGACGGCGGACGGGACATCGGCCGCCTGGCCGACGCCTGCTTCTACGATGTGGGCCAGGCCGGCGGGCACCGCACCCTGGGCCGGGCCGAATTTCCCCTGAGCGCCGTGCCCGAAGGCGTCAAAACGGCGGATTTTGTCCTTAAACGGCTGGAGACGCGCAAACTGCGGCCCAAGCAGGCGGCCCCAACCACGGCTGCGGCCCCGGCCGACGCGGACCAGCCTCATGCGGAGCAGGCGGCAACGGGCCAGCCCCATACAAGCCAGGCCCATGCGGAGCAGGCCCGGCCAGCCCCCTCCTGAGCGGGGCAATCCGGGCGGGATGCTCCAGGCAGGATACTCCGGGCAGGATACTCCGGGCGGAACCAGCCGCCGCGCAAAACGCAAAAATTCGCGGGTTGCGCCCCGCCGCCGTCTTTTTGCCCGCCCCGCGATTTTTTTGTTGACAAGCCCCCGGCCCGCGCGTAATTCTGCTTTTACGAATTTTACAAAGGTTCACGTCATGCAACGTATCGCCCCCAACCACACCTCCGCTTACGCCGCCGGCTTCTTCAGCTGGTATTACTTTGCGTACTTTATGGGAGCCTGTGGTCGGGAGCTTCGCTGACGCCGTAAGAAAAGTTGGGAAGTTCAAAAGGGCCGCAGGCAAATCCGCCGGCGGCCCTTTTCTTGTAACGGCCGCCGGAAAAAGCCGGGCTCCGCTTCCCCCACCCGCGCGGGCACACCGCGCGCAACTCAGCAAAGGGAAGGAGACCACCATGTATCTGGGCAAACGCATCCGGCTGGAACGCATCATTAACCGCGAAGACGGGCGCACCATCATCGTGCCCATGGACCACGGCGTCACCGTGGGCGCAGTGGAAGGCCTTATTGACATGCGCGAGACCGTCAACGACATGGCCACAGGCGGCGCGGACGCCGTGCTCATGCACAAAGGCCTGGTGCGTTGCGGCCACCGCAGCGCGGGCAGCGATATCGGCCTGATCATCCACCTTTCGGCCTCCACGGCCCTTTCCCCCTACCCCAACGCCAAAACCCTGGTGGGCACGGTAGAAGAAGCCCTCAAGCACGGCGCGGACTGCGTTTCCGTACATGTAAACCTGGGCGACCCCAACGAACGCCTCATGCTGGCCGATCTGGGCCGGGTGGCAGAATCCTGCGACAACTGGGGCGTGCCCCTGCTGGCCATGATGTACGCGCGCGGCCCGCAGGTGCAGAACGGCTTTGACAAAACCGTGGTGGCCCACTGCGCCCGCGTGGGCGTGGAGCTGGGCGCGGATATCGTCAAGGTGCCCTACACCGGTGATGTGGAGAGCTTTGCCGAAGTGGTGGCCGCCTGCTGCGTGCCCGTGGTCATTGCCGGCGGCGAACGCATGGATTCCACCCGCCAGATCCTGCAGATGGTCCACGATTCTCTTCAGGCCGGCGGCGCGGGCATTTCCGTGGGGCGCAACGTGTTCCAGCATCCCAACAGGGTGGCGCTGGTCAAGGCCCTGCGCGCCATTGTGCACCAGGACGCCGATGTGGACCAGGCCCTGGCCATGGTGGGGGAATAGCCCATGTCGCGCATTTACTTCCGCTGTGTGCCCTTTGACAAAAGCGCCGTGACCCTGGCGCTGGAGTCGGGCGTGGACGGCGTCATCGCCCCCCGCGAACATGTGGAACAGGTGGCGGGTCTGGCCCGCGGCGCTGTCTGGGCCGACGAGGATACCCCCCTGGCCGCCCTGACTTCCAAGGCCGACGAAGAAGCCGTGCTGGCCCGTCTGCGCCAGGGCGAGCGCGTGGTGCTGGCGCGCGGCTGGGAGGTCATCCCCGTAGAGAACCTTCTGGCCCAAAGCGACACGGTGCTGGCCGAAGCCGGCACCCTGGAGGAGGCCCGCCTGGCCGCGGGAATTTTGGAACGCGGCGTGGCGGGCATTGTTTTTTCCGGCCCGGCCCCGCAGCTCAAAGAGGTGGTGCCCCAGTGCAAGCTGGCGCAGCCGCGGGAAACCCTCCTGCCCGCGGTGATCACCCGCGTGGAATCCGTGGGTCTGGGGCACCGCGTCTGCGCGGATACCCTTTCCCTGCTGCACCGGGGCCAGGGCATGCTGGTGGGCAATTCCAGCGCCTTCACCTTTCTGGTGCACGCCGAAACGGAACACAACGAATACGTGGCCGCCCGGCCCTTCCGGGTCAATGCCGGGGCCGTGCACGCCTACACCCGTCTGCCCCACGACAAGACCACCTACCTGGGCGAACTGCGCGCCGGGCAGGAGGTGCTTATTGTGGACGCGGAGGGCGCGGCCACCCTGGCCACTCTGGGCCGGGTCAAGATTGAGGTGCGGCCCATGCTGCTTATTGAGGCCCAGGCCGAAACCGAAGACGGCCCCCGCAGCGGCGCGGTCTTCCTGCAGAATGCCGAAACCATCCGCCTCACCGCGCCCGACGGCGCGCCCGTGAGCGTGGTGGGCCTCAAGCCCGGCGATGCGGTGCTCTGCCGTCTGGACGAGGCGGGCCGCCATTTCGGCATGCGCGTGCGCGAAGACATTCAGGAGGTTTAGGCATGGACGAAAGCACCAGCCATTGGCGCGGCGCTTCCGCCGACGCCCCCACCCCGGCAGAGGCCGCGCAACCCGCCCCTGCCGCGGACCTTGCCCCGACAGACCCCCAGGCCCGCCTGGCCGCCATCCGCAAAGAAATTGACAGCGTGGACGGCCAACTGCTGACCCTCTGCAACCGCCGGGCGGCCCTGAGCCTGGAGGTGGGCCGCATCAAGGCCCATGTGCCGGGCATCATCTTCAAGCCCCTGCGGGAAAAGGAAGTGCTGGACGGCCTGGCCGCCCAGAACCCCGGCCCCCTGCCCGAAGACCACCTGCGGGCCATCTGGCGGGAGATTTTTTCCTCTTCCCGCGCCCTGCAGCGGCCGCAGAACGTGGCCTATCTGGGGCCGGAGGGCACGTTCTCTTACTTTGCGGGCGTGGAGTACCTGGGCCACGCCGCCCAGTTCCACCCCTGCAACGACCTGGCCGAAGTTTTTGAAGAAGTGGCCTCCGGCCAGTGTGAACTGGGCGTGGTGCCGCTGGAAAACTCCCTCCAGGGCACGGTGGGCGTGAGCTTTGACCTGTTCCTCAAGCACGAGGTCTACATCCAGGCCGAGCTTTTTTCCCGCATTTCGCACTGCCTGCTGAGCAATGCGCCCTCCCTGGCCGCCGTGCGCACGGTCTATTCGCACCCCCAGCCCCTGGCCCAGTGCGGGGTCTGGCTGCGGGCCCACTTGCCCGGCGCGGCCCTGGTGCCCGTGGAATCCACGGCCGCCGCAGCCCAGCGCGCCGCCGCACAGCCCGACGCCGCCGCCATCGGCCACGGCAAGCTGGCCGACCTGCTGAGCCTGGGCGTACTGGCCCGGCGCATTGAAAACGAGCCCGGCAACTGGACGCGCTTTGTTATCATCGGCCCCGGCAGCGCCCGCCACGGCGGCCGCCTCAGCGGTCCCCAGCCCGGCCATACCGGCGCGGACAAGACCTCCCTGCTCTTCACCACTCCGGACAAGGCCGGGGCGCTTTCCAGTGTGCTGGACCTCATGGCCGGCCACGGCGTGAACATGCGCAAGCTGGAATCCCGCCCTCTGCGCGGCCAGTGCTGGAAGTACGTCTTTTTTGTGGATGTGGAATGCGACCTGCAAGACCCGCGCTACGCCGAGCTGCTGACCAGGCTGCACGAGGCCTGCACCAGCTTCCGCATTTTGGGCAGCTACCCCACGGGCCCGCAACTGGACCGCCTGGACCTCAACGCCACAGAACCGGAGTGCTGATCTCATGAGTCAGACCTTCCCCACTGTAACGGTACGCGCCCCCGCGTCCAAATCCCTTTCCCACCGTTTTTTGCTGGGCGCGGCCCTGGCCGAGGGCGTTTCTACCGTGCGCCACGCTCTGGTCAGTGACGATACGGACCACACCCGCGCCGTGCTGACCGCCGCCGGCGCGCGCTTTACCCCCCTGCCCCCCGCGGAGGGCGGGGGGGAAGGCTGCTGGCGGGTCACCGGCCTGGCCGGGCAGCCCCGGGGCGGCACAGAGGCCGCGCCCCTGGACTGCAATGTGGGCGCTTCCGGCACCAGCTGTCGCCTGCTCACGGCCGTGCTGGCCGCCGGGCGCGGGGCCTTTTACCTCCACGGAGCCGGGCGTCTGCACCAGCGCCCCATGGACGAGCTGCTCCAGGCCCTGCGCTTCCTGGGCGCGGACGTCCGCTGCAGCGGGCAGCCGGGCTGTCCGCCCCTGCGCATCAACGCCGCGGGCCTGCAGCCCGCCCTTTGCGGCGGCGAAGTGGAACTGGGCATGGAGCGGTCCAGCCAGTTCTTTTCCGGCCTGCTGCTGGCAGCCCCCCTGGGGCCCGCGCCCCTGGCCGTGTCCCTTTGCGGACAAAAGGCCGTGTCCTGGCCTTATGTGGGGCTCACCCTGCACGCCCTTGAAGCCTTTGGCCTCTCCTTTACGGTAGAAACCCGCCCCTGCCCGGACGTGCACTGGCAAACCCTGCCCCCCGGCGGCTGGCGCGGCCTCAAAACCGCCGAACCGGGCTGTCTGCGCGTCACTGTCCGCCCCGGCCCCTACCGGCCCGGCGACTACAGCGTGGAAGGGGATTGGTCCGGCGCGTCCTACCTGCTGGCTGCGGGCGCTCTGGGCCGCCGCCCCGTGCGGGTGGAAGGCCTCAACCCCGCCTCTCTGCAGGGCGACCGGGCCCTGCTGGACATTCTGCAAAAGATGGGGGCCCGCCTGGAAGCGAGCGCCAAGGCCGTCACCGTCTACCCCTCTCCCCTGCACGGCGTGGACCTGGACATGGGCCACTGCCCGGACCTGGTGCCCACCGTGGCCGTGCTGGCCGCCTTTGCCGGCGGTTCCACCCGCATCCGCAACGTGGCCCATCTGCGCCTTAAAGAATCAGACCGCATCAGCGCCCCGGCCACAGAGCTGGCCAAGACCGGCGTTACCGTGGACCAGCTTTCGGACGGCCTGCTGGTGCACGGGCTTGCCGGACGCGGCCCCAACCGGCCCGACCATCCCCGTCTGCCCGCAGACGCGACCCTTTCCGCCCACGACGACCACCGCATGGCCATGTCCCTGGCCCTGCTGGACCTGCGCGAGCCCGAAACCCACGTCCGCGCCCGCCTGGACGACCCCGCCGTGGTCAGCAAATCCTTCCCGCACTTCTGGAAGGTCTGGGAGCAACTGGCATGAAGCGCGACCACCGGGCCCCCGCAACCCTGCCCGACGGCGCGGCCCTGCCCGCCGCAACGGCGCGGCACAGTGGCGTGGCGCAGGCCGGCACAGCCCCCCAGGCCCCTGAAACCATGGCCGACCCTTGCGCCGCCGCCTGCCGCCGCACCCCGCTGCTTATTGTGGGGTCGCGCGGGCGTATGGGGGCCATGCTGCTGGCCCGCGCCGCGGCCGCGGGCCTCAACGCGCGCGGCGTGGACCAGCCCCTGACCCCCGCCGCCCTGGCCCCGGCCTGCGCGGACGCAGGGCTTGTTCTGCTCTGCGTGCCCGCGGCCGTGGTGCCCGCCACCCTGGCCATCCTTACCCCGCACGTGCCGCCCAGCGCAGTGCTGGCCGACATCACTTCCGTTAAAGAGCGCCCCTTGCGCCAGATGGAAGAAGCCTGGCCCGGCCCCGTAGTGGGCACCCACCCTCTGTTCGGCCCCAAACCGGACCCCAGCGGCCCCCTGCCCGTGGCCATTGTGCCCGGCCGCCGTGCCCCGGCAACGGCCCTTGCCCTGGTGGAAGGCTTCTACCACGCCCTGGGCTTCCAGACCTTCCGCACCACCGCCCGCACCCACGACGAAGCCATGGCCCGCATCCAGAGCATGAACTTCATCACCAACCTGGCCTACTTCGCCCTTCTGGCCGGGCAGGACGACCTGCTCCCCTTTCTCACGCCCTCCTTCCGCCGCCGGCGCGACGCAGCCCGCAAAATGCTTACCGAAGACGCCGCCCTTTTCACCGGCCTCTTCGAGGCCAACCCTCACAGCTACGAGGCCGTGCGCCAGTACCGCCAGATGCTCAACCTCGCCGCCGCCGGCGATGTGGACCTGCTCTGCCAGCGCGCCCGCTGGTGGTGGCCCGAAGACGGCGAAGAACGCCACTAGAGCCGTTAGCGAATGAAATGAGCTAACTGCTCTGCAAGGATTTTCTTGAAAACCCTTGCCACGAAATGCGAGAAGGCAGACTTTTGCCTGCCGTAAGCGAGCATTTCAAGTGTTAAATGCTCTAACGGGTAGAAACGTTTTGTTTTTTGTGGGGGGAAGGGGGACTTTTGTGAACAAAAGTCCCCCTTCCCCCCACACCCCCCATCCCTTCAAAAAACTTTCCTTCCCCAGCGCGCTGCACAGGGCCTACCCTGAACAAAAGATACTGTAGATCGGCAGACTATCCAACGGCAGACCAGACCCGGCGCGCGGGCAACATGCGCCGCAGGCCGCAAAAAAGGGCGTCCGCACCCTGGTGGATACGGCCGCCCCGGTTAAGGTCGGTTTGGGATTTGGTTAGCTGGCAATCTCAATATTCGTAACATTACCGTCCGAAGCCGTGAACTTCAGTTGCTTCATGTCGGTGTTGGTGCCCAAAGCTGTAACGATATCCGCCAGGTCGATGCCGGCAAGGACGCTGTTGCCGCTGCTGTCCTTGAAGGTCAGGGTGTCTCCGTCGGCTGTCAAGGCATCAGTGCTCGTGAAGGTGAGGACCGCAGACTGGCTGCTTCCGTCAAGCGAAAGCGACAGCGTATGGCTGCTGGACTCCCACTTGGCAAAGACGCCGGAGCCGCCCTCGGCGGTGAGATCTTCGGCGGTCAAACCACCAAACATTTCTACCGCATCCGCACTCCCCGCGGTATCGGTGATGGTCACCTTGTCGTAACCAGCCTGCGACACCTGGAAGGTGGCGCCGTCGCCGACGGAAACACTGGTGGCCGTGATGAAGAGGGGCAGGGTGGCGACGCTGTCTACCGCATTCTCCTGGCCAGTGCGCAGGCTTACCTGGCGGGCAAAGGTGATGCTGTTGGGATCGGTAATGCCTTCAAAGACCACGTTGATGGTCTGGCTGCCCTTGGTATAGGTGAAGGTGGTGGTCTTCTTTTTGCTGTCTACCACGGCGTTGGGGGACTTGTCCCAGTTGCCCTCACCTTCTTCCATCAGCGCGCTGTCGTTGACGTAGTCGCCCGGGCCGTAGCCCTTGACCGTGATGGTGGTCGTGCCCTTTTTGTTGTAGTTCAGGTCAGAGCCAGCTTGCAGCTTGATGCCATCCACGCCGCCTTGTGTGAGGTCCAGAGTGTCGTTGCCGCCATCGGCAATAAGCAGGTCGTCGCCGCTGCCGCCAGTGAGCAGGTCGTTGCCCAGGCCGCCCGTAAGGGAGATGCCGCCCGTGACAGAGGCGGCGTCCAGCGTGTCGTTGCCCGCGCCACCGGTGTAGACCTCAAAGCCGCTGATGCCGCCATAGAGTTCCTGCCCGGATACGGTGGCCGCGCCGGAAAGCACGGTGGTGCCGCTTTTGATGACCAGGCCAGCTGTTGCGTCATAGCTGAAGGTGATCTTGTCGTTAGCTGCGCCAAAGGAGAGGGTGTCCGTGCCTGCGCCACCCATAACGCCGCCACGCTCCACATATGTTCCGGAAGAATACTGGTACTTCTGCACAAAGCTGGCGGCGGTGATTTCCACAAAGTCGTCGCCCCCGCCGGCATCAATCATATCTACGCCGCCGCCGCCCACAATGCTGTCATCCTGGTCGTCGGTGGAGATGTAGGCAGCGTTGGCATTGCCCTGCACGGTGACGGCCTGGCCGCTGACGACCACACTGATGTAATTAGCCTCGGCGTCCAGCTTGACCACTTCTATGTCGGATATGCTGGAATTTGTACCTATGTTAAGATAAGAATAGACGGCTTCCTTGGTCACCAGCAGGGTGTCAACGCCGTTGCCGCCTGCAATACTTTCGCCATAGTCGTCGTATGTGCCGTGGTAGTAGATGAGGTCGCTGCCGTCGCCGCCCACCAGGCTATCCGCGCCGCCCTTGCCGTCCAGGGTGTCGCCGTACACGCCGGCCACAAGGGTTTCCCCGCCCGCGCTGGAGCCGGTAAGTTTTGTGGCCGCGCCGAGGTTCTCCACGTATTCGATATTCTTATGCGTTTTGCCCAGGTCGATGGCCACGCCGTGGGTCTGGATGCTGTCCGCGCCCTCGCTGGCCGCTTCCACCACCTTGTCGCCCTTGTTGTCCACAACATAGAGGTCGTTGCCTGCCCCACCCTGCATGCTGTCCGCACCTTCGCCGCCGTCCAGGGTGTCGTTGCCGCTGAGGCCGCTGAGCGTATCGTTGCCCGCGCCGCCGTCGAGGCTGTCGTTGCCATCGCCATCAAGATCGTCGCTACTGGTATTGGTGCCAGTAATTTTGTTGGCAAAGGCGTTGCCTATAAGGGTCATATTGTGGCCTGGGGCTGTATCTCCGCCAATATTCACTGCGCCGGCGGCGTTATCCAGCAGCACCACATCAATGCCGTGAATGCCGTCAACGCTGTCCAGCGTTTTATCGCCTTTTTTAAGGCTCATGACGTGCAGGGTGTCGGCGCCTAGTTTCGCAGCCGCAGCATCAGAGAAAGACTCCTTGCCGTAGTAATAGATATAATCGTCGCCCTGGCCGCCGATGATGCTGTCCGCGCCGCCCTGGCCGTCTATGGTGCAGCCAACGTTGGAGTCAGCTGCCCCAGTGATAGTATCCGCGCCCGCTGTGCCCAGCAGGTAGGTATTGCTGGCGCTGCCGGTGATGCTGACGCCGCCGGCCTTGCTGTCGTCGGCGTCGCCGCGGTAGACAAAGGTGAGGTTGGTCGCGCTGCTGTCCACCATAAGACGGTCGCCAAAATAGCTGATCCAGTCATTATCACTCTTATCCGCGCCGCCCACAACCGCATAGCTCACATAGACGACGTTTGTGCCGCCAGTAACCGAGATTACATCGTTGGCGTTATTGACCACAAAGGTGGTGCTGCCGGTGGCCGCACCCACAAGGGTATCGCCAGCCGTAGTGGCCGCGTTTTTGCCGCCGTCCAGGAAAAAGCTGCCGCTGCCGCTGCTGCCGCTGTCGCTGACGGAGATACGGTTGGCCAGCTCGTTGCCCGTGCCCCTGGTCGCGTTGTCTGTCAGTTCCAGGTTCTCCAGGTTCGCGCCCAGGGTGTAGTCCACGGAGGCAACGACAGTGTCGTTGCCTCCGTTTTTACCTTCCTGCACCAGGTCGTCGCCGTTCACATAATACCGGTCGTTGCCCAGGCCGCCGATGAGGGTGTCCTTGCCATCGCCGCCGTCCAGGGTATCGGCCCCATCGCTGCCGGTGAGCTTGTTGTTGCCGCTGTTGCCCACCAGGGTGGCGGCAACGGTTTTTTTGGCCGTGGCGTTGATGTTGCCGCTACCTTCCAGCGCCACATACTCGATAGCGGCGTTTTTGAACTTGTTGAGGTCGATGGTGCCGCTGCTCCGCACGCTGTCCGCGCCGCCAGCGTCTTCCAGGGTGTCCGTACCGTCAAAATAGAAGGTATCGTTGCCCGTGCCGCCCACCAGGGTGTCCCTGCCCGTCTTGCCGTCCAGGGTGCTGCCCTGCGTGGCGTTGCCCTCAATGCGGTTGTTCAGGCTGTTGCCGTAGCCCGCATTGGCGCTGCCCTGCAGGACGAGATTTTCTACATTGTCGCCCAAGGTGTAGCCGCCTGTGACGCTGCTTTCAAAAACCACGGTGTCGTTGCCGGCGCTGTCTTCAATAATGTCAGTGCTATTGCCGTAGAGGTGGTAGAGGTCGTTGCCCGCGCCGCCATCCAGGATATCCGCCTTGCTCCCCTTATCACCGTAGAGGGTGTCGTTGCCCTTGCCGCCGGAAAGGTAGTTGGCACTGCTGTTACCGGCGAGCACGTTGTTCAGGTCGTTGCCGACGAGGGAGGTATCAGTGTTACCCAGCAGCGCGCCGTTTTCAATGTTCGCGCCCAGGGTGTAGTCCACAAAGGAGTAGACCTGGTCCGTGCCCTCGTTTTTGTTTTCCACAACGGTTTCGTTGCCGGTGCGGACCACGTAGTTGTCGTCGCCCTTGCCGCCCACCAGGGTGTCGTAGCCGGAGCCGTCACCGGCATTGCTCAGGTTGCCGCTGCCGCCGTCCAGGTAGTCGTTGCCGTCGCCGGCCACCAGCATGTCGTTGCCGCCCTTGCCGGTGAGCTGGTTGTTCAGGGCGTTGCCCACCAGGGTCTGGCTGTAGTTGTTGCCCGTGGCGGATTGGTTCTGGATGCTCGTCTGGGCCTGGAGCACGATGTATTCGATCTGGGAGTTGCCGCTAGTGCCATCTGCTGTGGTGGAGCTGGTGCTCAGGTTCAGATCGCTCACCTGGCTGTAGACCGTATCACTGCCGCCGTAGGCCGCTTCCACCACTTGGGTGCCGTCGGTGCCCGTCCCGCTGATGTAGTAGACATCGTTGCCGTCTTTGCCCACCAGGGTATCTTGACCGCCGTTGCCGTAAAACTGGTCGTTGGTGACGGAACCGGTGAGGGAGTCCGCGCCGGCAGTGCCGTTGATGACGCCCCAGCCGGAAAGGGTGTCGCCGCCGTCCAGGTCGCCGTCAATGCCGGGGTTGGTGGGTTTGGTGGTGACGTCGCCCACCGTGTATTCCAGGGTCCAGTCGCCGGATGTGCCGGTAACGTCGTCAGAGGCGGCCACGTCCACGCTGGCCAGACGGGCCAGGCGGTTGATGAAGCTCTCGCCCGTGCTGCCCGCTGCCGTGTTGCAGCTATAGAGCAGCAGGTCCGCCCCTTCTGCCAGGGCCGCGCCCATAGCCGCCAGGGTGGCGGCATTGGCGTTGAGCGCCGCCTCGTCAAAGACCTGACCGCCCAGGGTCACGCTGCCCGCAGCGCCGTGGGCGTAAATGTGCACGGCCGTGGCCGGGTTTTCCAGGCTTTGCAGGGCCTGTTCCATCTGGATGAAGGCGTTGCTCGTGTTTTCAATGACAAAGACCCTGGAATCGTCGCCCACGGTAAGGGAGAGGGCTGCGGCATCCAACGAAGAATCTACAAAATAGACTTCGTTGGATGCGCCCTGCTGACGCACCTGGGCTAAAACCTGCGCTTGGTCAGCCGAGCCGACAGGGGCGGCCTGGGACATATGTTCTCCCTCTTTGCAAGGTGGCTTGAAAGTGGTGGACAAACAGGGACGACACGTCCGGGCCGTGGCCCGACATGCAAAAAAGTATATACATTACTAGATGTTAAAAGATTTTTTAAAACATATAAAACGATACGGCCCTGGTCAAGAAGGGACTGCAACGCACGGGAGTTTTCAGAATTTTTCACACAGGGGGTAGCCGCCAAGTGGTTATGGCTTGGGTTGGGCCCTCAAGACGCTGGCGCGGGCAACATGCGCCGCAGGGCGCGCCGCAGGGGGCCAGGGCTGCGGCTGCCCCGCCGCGCTTGCCAAGCCGGGGCCAGCGGTGTAGCATGCGCCCCATGTTTGCCCTTGCCCACATGCGCCGCCCTTTACGGGGCCGTTCCCTTTGGCCCGCCCGCCGCACCCGCCGCGCCCGCCTCACCTGGCTGGCGGCCCTGACCCTGGCAACCGCCCTGGGCGCTGCCCTGGCATTGCCCGGCACGGCCCCCGCCGCCCCCGGCCAGGCTGCGGCTACCCCCCTGTACAGCGGCGGCCGCAGCCTGGCCGCGGACAAACCCCGCACCCCGCCCACGCGCCCCCTGAATATGCACGAGGCCGTGGAACGCGCCCTGCACAGCAACCCCAGCCTGGGCTCGCAGGAAGCGCAGAGCAAATCTACCGAAGAAACCCGCAAATCCGCCCGCGGCGCGTTCGGCCCCAAGCTGGGCATGAGCTATACCGCCACCAGAACCGATAAGGACTATTCCCCCTCCTATACCGTTTCGCAGCCGCCCAAGCAGGGCGTCTACACCTGGGGGGTGGAAGTATCGCAACCGGTCTTTACCGGCTTTAAACTTCTGGCGGATTATCAGAAAGCCGCACTGCAGGCAGAAAGCGACAAGGCCAGCCTGCGCAGTGCCGAACTTTCCATGACCGAAGAAGTGCAGACCCAGTTTTTGAATTATCTGCGCTATGAAGAAAGCGTGCGCAGCGCCGAAGATTCGCTGGCCCGGCTGCGCGACCAGCTGCGCATTACCCAGGCCTTTTACGACGTGGGCCTGCGCCCCCGCCTGGACGTGCTGCAGGCCGAAGTGGACGTGCGCAAGGCCGAAAGCACCCTTATCCAGGCCGAAAACAGCCGCGACACCAGCCTGGCCAGGCTCAACACCCTGCTGGGCCTGCCCGCCCAGGCCGCTACCCGCTATGTGGGCAGCCTGGACCACGTGCCCTTTACCCGCAGCCTGGAACAGTGCCTGGAGGTCGCCTACCGCCAGCGCCCCGACCTGTACATTGCCGCCAAATCCGTAGCCATTGCCGGCAAAAACCGGCAGGCCGTGCAGAGCGGCTACTACCCGCAGGTGGAGGCCTATTACAACGTGGCCCAGACCGGCAATACCATGGACCTGCAGCGCGTGGGCGACCAGGGCTACCGCGGCACCACCTGGGAAGTGGGCGCAAAAGCCACCTGGGACGTCTTTCAGTGGGGCACCACCTATTATGCCGACCAAAGCGCCGGCTGGCTGGTGACCAAGGTGCGCTACGAAGAAGAAAACCTTAAACTCAACGTGGGCTACGACATCAAATCCAAGCTGCTGGCCGTGCGCGATGCCGAAAAACGCATTGCCGTGGCCGAAACCGCCGTGGACCAGGCCACGGAAGCCTACAACGTGGCCCTGGCCCGCTATCAGGAACAGGTGGGCACCAACTTTGACGTGCTGGACGCCTCGTCCAACCTCACCGCGGCCCAGGCCTCGCTGACCAGCGCCAAGGCCGACTACCTCACCGCCCTGGCCCAGATCTATGTGGCCATGGGCGAATTTCGGCCGGATCTGGCCCGGCGCTGACGCGGACGGCCTCTGGAACAAAACGTCTTAGAGCAGTTAGCGAATGAAATGAGCTAACTGCTCTGCAAGGATTTTCTTGAAAATCCTTGCCACGAAATGCGAGAAGGCAGGCTTTTGCCTGCCGTAAGCGAGCATTTCAAGTGTTACATGCTCTAAAGGCGCAACGCGCTGGAGCAGATTGCCTTTGAGAACAGGCATTCTCAAAGTTTACGGCACGCGCCTTCCGGCGTTTGACCGCGCCAAGAATCTGCGTTTACGCAACCGCCAGGCGCGCCTGCCCGCCCCTACGGCCCGGCCCCTGCTGCCTGCGTTGCGCCCCCGGCAGCCGACAATTTTTGGGGGAAACGTCCTTCCCCTGCTACGGACCACACGGCTTACGGCCGCAGACGGCCTTCTGCGCCCCGCGCCCTTCTTTCACCCCGCGGGCTTTTGCCCGCCGCGAAACCGCATCAAGGATACAACACAAACAGCATGCATGAACCTTACCTTACCATCACCCCCCTGGGAGGCCTGGGGGAAATCGGCCTGAACTGTCAGCTCTGGGAAACGCCCGGCGGCGTGGTTATGGTGGACTGCGGCCTCATGTTCCCCGACGACGCCCACCTGGGCGTGGACGTGGTCATCCCCCACTTCGGCGCGGTGAGCGCCATCAAAGACAAACTGCTGGGCATTGTGCTGACCCACGGGCACGAAGACCACATCGGCGCGCTGCCCTGGCTGGTGCCCGAACTCAAAGGCACCCGCATCTACGGCTCACCCTTTACCCTGGCCCTGGTGGAACACAAGCTGCGCGAACGCGAAATTCTGGACTGGGTGGAACTGTGCCCCGTCAGCGCCAAAACCGTGCTGCCCCTGGGCGACCTGACCTTCCACTTCTTTCCCGTCTGTCATTCCATACCCGAAGGCTTCGGCCTGGGTGTGGAAACCCCGGTGGGCCGCGTGGTGCACAGCGGCGACTTTAAAATCGACCCCCACCCCCTGAGCGGCAGCGGCACGGATTTGCGGCTGTTTCGCGATTTTGCCGGGCCCGAAGGCGCGCGCCTGCTGCTTTCAGACTCCACCAACGCCATGCGCGAGGGGCGGTCGCTGACCGAGCGCGAAGTCAAAGATTCGCTGGACAACATCTTTGCCACGGCGCAGGGGCGCATTGTCATCACGCTCTTTTCCAGCCACATTCAGCGCATTCAGGAAGTTTTTGACCTGGCCCGCGCCCACGGCCGCACCGTGGTCATCAGCGGCAAATCTCTGGCCAACAATATTGAAATGGCCCGCGACCTGGGCATTGCCAAACTGCCGCCCGCCTTCTTCAACGCCCACAACGGCGTGCCCGACCTGCCCGACAACCAGATTGTGCTGGTGGTCACCGGCGCGCAGGGCGAGCCGCTCTCCGCCCTTTCGCGCATGGTGCTGGGCGGCCACCGCCAGCTCGATATCCGCAAAGGCGATACCGTGGTCATGAGCTCGCGCATGATACCCGGCAACGCCAAGGCCATCTCCAAACTTATCAACGAAATGTACCGCATGGGCGCGGAAGTGCTCTATGAAAGCGTGCACGCCATCCACGCCTCCGGCCACGCCCAGCGCGACGAACTGCGCGAAATGTTTGCCGCTGTGCGGCCGCAGATCTTCATCCCCATCCACGGCGAATACCAGCATCTGGTCAAGCACGGCCGCCTGGCCGCGGAATGCGGCGTGCCGCAGGACAACGTGGTGCTGCTGGAAGACGGCCAGCCCATTACCCTGCGGCCCAACGACTTTCAGCTTGAAAACCGCGTGCCCGTGGAGTGTACCCTGGTGGACGGCAAGGGCGTGGGCGACGTGGGCTACGCCGTGCTCAAAGAACGCCGCATCCTGGGCGACGAAGGCATGGTCATTGTGGTGCTGGTGGTGGATTCTGAAACCGGCAGCATTTTGCACGGGCCGGAAATGATCTCTAAGGGCTTTGTATTTGAACAGCACTACAGCCACTTGCTGGAAGACGCCAAGTGCCTGGTGCTGGACGAAATAGAAGCCGCCCGCCCAGGGCAGATCAACCGCCTGCAGGAAAATATCCGCTCGTCCCTGCGGCGCTTTTTCCGCCGCGTGCTGGAACGCGACCCCATTGTGGTGCCCGTAATCAGCGAAGTGTAGCGCGCACACCCCGCCCCCGCAGCGTCTACCGGCCGACGCAGCATCTACCGGCCGACGCAGCGCAGGCGCGGTGGGCGCGGCAACAGGCAACAGGGCCCCGTGAACGTTTTATGCGCACGGGGCCCTGGTTATGAGGGCTCTACCGGCTCTACCTGGCTCTACCGGCGGCTCTACCGCAAAAACGGGGACAAAAAAAGGGGCTGCCTGAAACCGGCAACCCCGTAAAAATCTGCTGGCGGAGAGGGAGAGATTCGAACTCTCGGTACGCTGTTAACGTACACACGATTTCCAATCGTGCTCCTTAGACCAGCTCGGACACCTCTCCGCGCTGCCGCGCGCCTTGGCGGCGCGGCGACGAAGACGCACATTAGCCCAGGGGCCGCGTCCTGTCAAGCGCCCGGAACCCAAACGCATTGACCACAGCCGCGCCTTGACGTAAATTGGACGGCTGCATTGACGCACAGCCAACGGAGTCTTCCCATGTCTTCTGAACATACCCCCGCCGCAGCAGCCGCAGCCACTACCGCCGACACGGCCAGGGCCGGCGTCGACTTTATCCGCGCACGCATCCTCCAGGACAACGCCTCCGGCCGCTTCGGCGGCAAGGTGCACACCCGCTTTCCCCCGGAGCCCAACGGCTACCTGCACCTGGGGCACGCCAAATCCATCTGCCTCAACTTTGGCGTGGCCAAAGAATTTCACGGCCAGTGCAACCTGCGCTTTGACGACACCAATCCCACCAAGGAAGACACGGAATACGTGGACGCCATCCGCGAGGACGTGCGCTGGCTGGGCGGCGACTGGCAAGACCGGGAATTTTACGCCTCCGACTATTTTGAACGCCTTTACCAGTATGCCGAGCAGCTCATCCAGATGGGCAAGGCCTATGTGGACGACCTTTCGGCCGAGGAAATCCGCCGGTACCGCGGCACCCTGACCGAACCGGGGCGCGAAAGCCCCTGGCGCAACCGCAGCGTGGAAGAAAACCTCGACCTCTTCCGCCGCATGCGGGCCGGAGAATTCCCCGACGGCGCACACGTGCTGCGCGCCAAAATCGACATGGCCTCCCCAAACCTGGTCATGCGCGACCCCACGCTCTACCGCATCCGTCACGCCGCCCACCACCGCACGGGCAACACCTGGTGCATCTACCCCATGTATGACTACACCCACTGCCTGTCGGACTCCATGGAGGGTATCACCCATTCCCTCTGCACGCTGGAGTTCGTCAACAACCGGGAGCTCTACGACTGGGTGCTCAACGCTTTGGGCGTGTACCATCCGCAGCAGATCGAATTTGCACGCCTTAACCTGACCTACACCGTGCTTTCCAAGCGCAAGCTCATCCAGCTGGTCAAGGAAGGCCACGTCTCCGGCTGGGACGACCCCCGCATGCCCACCCTGAGCGGCCTGCGCCGCCGCGGCGTGCCGCCCGAAGCCCTGCGCCAGTTCTGCGCCCGCATCGGCCTGGCCCGCGCCGACTCCACGGTGGACTACGCCATGCTGGAATTCTGCATTCGTGAGCGCCTCAACGCCTGCGCCAAGCGCGTTATGGCCGTGCTGGACCCCATCAAGGTGGTTATTGAAAACTATCCCGAAGGCCAGGTGGAAGAGCTGGACATGCCCTTCCACCCCGAAGACCCCACCTACGGCAGCCGCAAAACCCCCTTCGCGCGGGAGCTCTATATTGAACGCGACGACTTTCGTCTGGAGCCGCCCAAAAAATACCACCGCCTCTCCCCCGGCGCGGAAGTGCGCCTGCGCTACGCCTATCTGCTCACCTGCCGCGAGGCCGTGCTGAACGACGACGGCAGCGTGCGCGAACTGCGCTGCGTCTACGACCCCCAAAGCCGCGGCGGCCAAAGCCCCGATGGCCGCAAGGTCAAGGGCACCATCCACTGGGTGGCGGCAGACAGCGCCGTGCCCGCCGAAGTGCGCCTCTACAGCCAGCTCTTCGCCACGGAACACCCCGACGAAGCCCCGGAAGGCAAGACCTTTCTGGACAACCTCAATCCCCAATCCCTGCAGGTGACGCAGGGCCTGCTGGAACCGGCCGCCGCCGCCCTGCAGGACGGCGAAGCCGTGCAGTTTGAACGGCTGGGCTACTTCTGCAAAGATAAAGACAGCACAAACGCCCGCCCCGTATTCAATCGCACCGCCACCCTGCGCGACACCTGGGCCAAGCTGGAACGCAAAGGCTGAACAGCGGGCGGCGAAGCCCGCATGCCGACACTACGACAAAGGCCGCCGGGACACCCCGACGGCCTTTGTCATTGTCATTAGAGTAGGTAACACTTGAAATGCTCGCTTACGGCAGGCAAAAGCCTGCCTTCTCGCATTTCGTGGCAAGGATTTTCAAGAAAATCCTTGCAGCGCAATTAACTAATTTCATTCGTAAACTGCTCTAGGCATTGTACTGAACACGGCAGGCAGGTCGGCCCGCTCCGGGTTTGCACAAGGCTTACGCCCGACACGCCGCGGCGCGCAAACGCGTAAGCCCAAAACATTTGCCCCCTTGCCGCGCACAGGCGGCCCAGCCCTCAGGCGTTGCCGTAGTAGGGGGGCCTGCGGGCAGGCGTATCCCCGCCCACCCGAAAAATCTGCACCGTATAGTGGCCCTTCCCGCCGCACATGGGGCAGCCGTCCGTCACCAGCATACAGGAAGCGTCCAGCTCCAGCGGGTCTATGCCCGCCAGGCCGAGAATCTGGCTGGCCTTGCCCTTCTCCCACATGACGGGAGAGCCGCAGCGGCCGCACTCCACATAGAGCAGTTCCGGGTCATAGCCCTTGGGCACCAGAGGCCCGCGCAAGGGCTCCGCAATGGTCCTGATGGGGTTGTTGCGCATGATGGATACCTCCCGGCGGGCCAGGCGGCGCGCCAGCACCCTGGCCGCGCGCAGGCCGAGCCTGCCTTTCCATACATAAGCACAGCGCGCGCCAAGGCAAGCCCCTTTGCGCCGCCAGGCGCAGGCCCACACCCGCCGCTTGCCTTGCCCCGCACGCCCGCATACACTGCAACCATGACCGAAAATTTTTCGCATATCCGTTTGCTACCGCCCGCATTGCGTAACCAGATTGCCGCCGGCGAGGTGGTGGAACGCCCCGCCAGCGTAGTGAAAGAACTGGTGGAAAACAGCCTCGACGCCCAGGCCCGGCAGATCGACGTCCTGCTGGAAAACGGCGGGCAAACTCGCATCCGCGTCCAGGACGACGGCGCGGGCATCCCCGCCGACGAACTGGAGCTGGCCGTCACCCGCCACGCCACCAGCAAAATTACCCAAATGGAAGACCTGGAGCGCATCCGCTCCTACGGCTTCCGCGGCGAGGCCCTGCCGAGCATCGCCTCTGTTTCGCGCTTCACCATCACCTCCTCCCGGCGCACGCCCCAGGGCCAAAGCCCGGCCCACCAGGTGGAGGTGGAGCACGGCCGCCTCAAAAACGCGGCCCCGGCGGCGCTGCACCAGGGCACGGTGGTGGATGTCCGTGATCTTTTCAGCAACATACCAGCGCGGCTGAAATTTTTAAAGACCCCCGGCACAGAGTTCAAACGTGCCCAAAACTGGCTCTCACGCCTGGCCCTGACCCGCCCGGAGGTGGGCTTTGCCCTCTTTGCCGGCGAACGGGAAGCCCTGCGCTTTCTGCCCGGCCAGGACCTCGCCCGCCGCCTGGCCCTGATCTGGCCCCGCCTGGTGGTGGAAGCCCTGCGCCCCTTTGACGCCACCCGCCACGGCGTCCGCGCCCACGGCCTGGCCGCCCTGCCCAACGTGAGCCAGCCGCGCGGCGACCGCATTTTGCTCTACGTCAACAACCGGGCCGTTACGGACAAACGCCTGCTCAGCGCCGTGCGCCAGGCCTACAAGGGCCGCCTGACCAGCCGCGACTATCCCCAGGTGGTCCTGTTTGTGGACCTGGACCCCGCCGAAGTGGACGTGAACGTGCACCCGGCCAAGAGCGAAGTGCGCTTTCGCGATGAATCCGGCGTCTTTTCCGCCGTGCTCCACGCCGTACAGGAGGCGCTGCTCACGTCCTTTGACCTGGCCGCGGGCCGCTGGGAGGAAGGGGCGGCAGCGGACGGCCCTGCACCCGCCGACAGCCCCGCGCTCGGCGCTGCAGAAGACAGGCAGGAGGCCCCCCGGCCCCTGGGCTTCTGGGGCCGTCTGGACCAGCCCCCGCTGCTGGAACGCCCCCAGCCGGAAGCGCCGGTCGCCGCGCCCTGGGAGGTGCGCGGCCCGGCGGCGCAGCCCACGCCTGCGGCCGCAGGAAGCCCGCCGGACGCCCCCACGGAGGCCGCGGGCGGCCCGGTCCACGAGGCCAGGCACGACCCCACGGAAAAAAGCGCTGGCCGCACGCCGGACCTTTTGCCAAACAGCCCCGCGGCAGCCGCAGCAGGCGCGTCCACCGCCATACCTGAGCGCGCGCCGGACGTCCAGTCCTCGGTCGTGCCGGACAGGCGCGCGGACCCGGCCGGGGAGGACGCCCACAGAACCGCAACATTTTTTATGGACGCGGCAGCAGCCGCCCCTGGCCTGGCGGAACACGAGGCCGCCTACGCCCTTGACCAGGACACGATTTCGGACCAGATTCCGGACCCGGCGCACGGCCAGGGGGTCACGCCGGAAGCGGCAAGGGGCGGACGGGAGCCCGTGCGGGTGGGGCCCTTTGCCTATCTGGGCCAGGTGGCCGCCACCTATCTTGTCCTCCGCGATCAGGAAGGGGCGCTGGTTTTGGTAGACCAGCACGCCGCCCACGAGCGCGTGCTCTACGCCCGGCTGCGCCGGGGCGGCTTTGCGGGCACGGGGCAGCTTCTGGCCCTGCCCCTGGACCTGCCCCTGCCCCCGGCGGAAAAAGAACGCTTCTGCGCCCTGCGCCCACGCCTGGAAGCCCTGGGCTTCACCGCCCAGAGCACGGCCGGGGGACTGCAGGTCACGGCCTTGCCGCCCGTGCTCTGCCGCGCCGAGGCCCGCCAGTTTTTGGAGGAAGCCCTGGCCGGACGCAAGGACGACCTTACGGCCTTGTTTGCCTCCATGTCCTGCAAGGCCGCCATCAAGGCGGGGCAGAGGCTGACGGACGACGAGGCCGCCGGCCTGCTGCGCCAGTGGCTGCAGACCCCGGAACGGGAATACTGCCCCCACGGTCGGCCCTGCGTGCTGCGCTGGGACGCGGGCGCGCTGGAAAAACTTTTCAAACGTCGGCAGTCGTAACGCCCTGGGCTGTTATCCATAAGTATTTTCCGCAGTTGCCCCATGCTTTCCGCAGGGCAAACCGCCGCAAGAAGCCGCCTTCTGCCCTGCCCAGGCGGTAAAACGCCCGACGCGGACGGGCCCCGCAATCCGCCCCATCCCCAGGACCGCGCACTTGCCTTACGGCGGCGCGGCGTGTATTTTGCGCCGCACGGAGGCCGCATGGACGTCCCTTTGCTTTACGAGATTGTGACCATCTTTCTGCTTTCCATTGTGGTCACCATCGTCTGCAATAAAATAAAACTGCCCGCCACCGTGGGCTTTTTGCTCACCGGCGTGCTCTGCGGCCCCTCGCTGCTGGGCGTGGTGCGCGACCGCCAGGCCATCGACCATGTGGCGGAAATCGGCGTGGCCCTGCTCCTTTTCACCATCGGCATGGAACTTTCGGGCGACGCCCTCAACCGCCTGAAGCGGCCGGTCTTTCTGGGCGGCAGTCTGCAGATCGGCCTCACGGTGCTGGCCGTCACAGGCCTGGCCCTGGCGCATGGCATGCCTTACCAGCAGGGCATCCTCTGGGGCTGCCTGGTGGCCCTTTCGTCCTCGGCCATTGTCCTGCGCATTATGCAGGAAAAAGGCACCACCAACACGCCCACGGGCCGCCTTTCTCTGGCTATCCTGGTTTTTCAGGATATTATGGTGGCCCCCATGCTGCTCGCCGTGCCGCTGCTTTCCGGCGCGCTGCGCCTTTCATTTCAGGAAGCCTTCTTTTCCGTCCTTTGGGTGGTGCTGGTGCTGGGCGCGGTGCTGCTTTTTGCCCGCTTCGGCCTCAACCGCCTGATGGAAGCCGTGGTGCGCACCCGCACGCGGGAAATTCTGCTGCTCACCACCCTGGGCCTTTGCCTGGGCATGGCCCTGCTCACCAATGTTCTGGGCCTTTCCCTTTCGCTGGGGGCCTTTCTGGCCGGGCTCATGCTGGCCCGATCCCAGTACAGCATGAGCGTCATCGCGGGCATTCTGCCCTACCGCGACGTATTCATGAGCCTGTTTTTCATCTCCGTGGGCATGATGCTCAACGTGGATTTTCTGGGGTCGCACTTCTTTTCCATCATCGGCTACACGGCCGTGTTCATCGTGCTCAAGACCCTGCTCACCCTGCCCGCCGTGCTCATCCAGGGCTACCCTTTGCGCACGGCCATAGTCACCTCGCTCAGCCTGGCCCAGGTGGGCGAGTTCGCCTTTGTGCTGGCCGCCTCCGGCCTGGCCGCCGGGCTTTTTGACATGGACGCCTACCAGAATTTTCTGGACGTGAGCGTGCTGACCATGATGCTCACCCCCGGCCTCATGGCCATAGCCCCCCGCCTGGCCGCCAAAATCGTCGGCGGCCGGGGCGAAGCGGAAGCGCCCGCAGCGGATGAAGGCGAAGCCTGCCCCCTGCAGGACCACCTGATCATCGTGGGCTTTGGCATCAGCGGCAAACACCTGGCCCACGTAGCGCGCGAATCGGGCATTGCCTACACCATTCTGGAAATGAATCCGGAAACCGTCAGCCGCTACCGCCACAAAGAACCCATCGCCCACGGCGACGCCTCCCAGCCCGTTGTGCTGGAACATCTGGGCGTGACCAGAGCGCGCGTGCTGGTCATTGTCATTTCCGACCCGGCCGCCGTGCGGGCCATTGTCACCGAGGCCCGCCGCTTCAACCCCAACCTGCACATCATCGCCCGCACCCGCTTCGTGGCCGAAGTGGCCCCTCTACGGCGGCTGGGCGCGGATGAGGTGGTGGCCGAAGAGTTTGAAACCTCCATCGAAATCTTTTCTCGCGTACTCACCCAGTATCTGGTGCCCCGGCAGGACATCGACACCTTTGCCGCCCGCATCCGGCAGGAAAATTACCGCATGATCCGCCGCATGAGCCATTCGGTGGACGCGGTGGATTCCATGGTCAAGCGCCTGCCGGACATGGGCGTGCAGGCCATGCGCCTGGGCGCGGCCTCGCCCCTCTGCGGGCACAGCCTGGCCCAGACCCAGCTGCGCAAGCTCTATGGGGTGACGGTCATCGCTGTGCTGCGTGAGGGCGTGACCCTGGCTTCACCCGGGCCGGACACGGTTTTCGAAGCGGGCGACATAGTGTATGTTTTCGGCAGCACCAACAAACTGCTGGCCATAACTCCGCTTTTTTCCGGCCCGCTGCGCCAGGCCAGGGAAGAGAACCCGCAACCCCAAGGATGCCAGCCATGAGCGCCGTTGACGCCGTGTTTCACTGCCGCATGTGCGGCCACTGCTGCCAGGGCAGGGGCGGCATTGTGGTCAGCCCCGCAGACCTCACCCGTCTGGCCGGGCATCTGGGCCTGCCGGAAGCGGACGTGCTGCAGCGCTGCTGCGAACGTCTGGGCGGCAAGTGGCAGCTGCGCGTGGGGGCGGACGGCTTCTGCATCTTTTTCCGGCCCGGAGCGGGCTGCGGGGTGCACGCGGGCAAGCCCGCCGTGTGCCGGGCCTGGCCTTTTTTTCGCGGCAATATCGAAGACCCGGCCAGCCTGGAAATGGCCAAAGACTACTGCCCCGGCATCGCCACTAAAGCGTCCCACACGGATTTTGCCAAAATCGGGCGCGCCTATTTGTACGAACACGGCCTGCTGGCCCACGACCCCCGCTGTGAAGCCAACGCGCTGATCCTCAAATAACCGCCATGCGACGCAGTACCCCCCGCCAACCGAGCCTCAAGGAATGTTACGCCATCCTGCGCCTGGAGCAAGGGGCGGACCTGGCCGCGCTTAAGCGGGCCTACCGGCGGCGGGCTTTTGAACTGCACCCGGACCTGCACCCCGGCCAGCCCGACGCCGGACGCCGCTTCCAACTGCTCAACGAGGCCTACGTGGCCCTTTCTGCCGTGCTGCAAACCAAGCCCGACGCGGCCGGGACGGACGACGAAACCGACGGCGGGCCCACGGCGACAAAGGCCCGGAATGAACGCGCCCAGGGGGCTGCGGCCGACGCCCGCAAGGCCGCCGGTCCGGACGCGGCCGGGCACGCCACGGCGCAGGACGCGGCACAGCCTGGCGACGCGCATGAAGCGCAGGGCACGGCCGACCCTGCCCAAGACGCCACGCAGGGCCCCACACAAGGTACGGACCGCCAGAGCGCGGCCGGACGCGCGGCCTATGCGGAGCACGACGTGCTGCGCGACCTGCTCAACGATCCCTTTGCCCGCCGTGTGTTTGAAGATATTTACAGCGAACTGAACCGCCAGCAGACTGCACCGCCGCCCCAACCGGACGCGGAGCCCGCCCCCCGCGCGGCCCGGCCCGAACCCCGCTCCGCTGCAAAGGCCACCAGGCTGCACCGGGCCAACCTGCTGGGGCGGCCGCCCGCAGACGCCGCCGCGGGCGGCGTCACAGGTCTGGTCAAAGGCTGGCTGCGCCGCCAGATCGACGAAGAACAAAGCCTGACCCTGCCCGCCGCCCATCTGGCCCCGGGCAAACGGATCCGTCTGCAGATCCGCCAGGCTTTTTCCGGAGAACTGCAAACCGTTGAAATCACCCTGCCGCCGGACTTTGCCGTGGGCAAGCCCGTGCGCCTGCGCGGTCTGGGCAAACGCGTGGGCCCCTGGCAGGGCGACTTGTACCTGACCCTGCACAACGCCTAACCCTCGCCCGCCCCCTGCCGCGCCCAACGTCACGGGCGGCGGGCCCCCAGAGCGCCATGTCGACCAGCCACACCTCCCCCCGCCGGGCTGCCCTTTCTTCCGACCACACCGGCGACCGCCGCCGCAACGACCACCGTGAAGAGCAGCTCAGATTGCTGCTGGAGCTTTCCGAAACCATGAATGCGGCCACAGACGTGGCCCTGGCCCTGGACAAAGCCTTGCAGCTCATGGCCGAGCACCTGCACATGATGCGCGGGGCCATTACCCTCATCTCGCCCAATACGGGCGAAATCCGCATTGAGGCCGCCTACGGGCTCAAACCCGCCGAGGCCCGACGCGGCCGCTATGTGCGCGGCGAGGGCATTACGGGCCGAGTCATCGAAACCGGGCGGCCCATGTACATTTCCAATGTTTCGGAAGAGCCCCTGTTTCTCAACCGCACCCGTTCGCGCGATTTGGGCAAGGAGGGCATTTCCTTCATCTGCGTGCCCATCCGGCTCAACGATCAGGTGGTGGGCGCCCTTTCTGTAGATCACCTGCTGGTGGACGAAGCCACCCTGGAAGACGAAATGCGCCTCCTGACCATTGTGTCCACCTTGCTGGGGCACGCGGCCCTGGAAACGCAGGGCAGGATGGACGAAGAGCAGGTTCCGGCCCTGCGGCCGCGCGGTTTTGTGGGTAATTCCGAAGGCATGCAGATGGTCTACGCCCAGATCGCCCAAGTGGCCCCTTCGGCCACCACGGTTTTTCTGCAGGGGGAATCGGGCACGGGCAAAGAGCTGGCCGCCCGGGCCATCCACACGGCCAGCACGCGGGCCAACAAACCCTTTATTTCGCTCAACTGCGCGGCCCTTCCGGAAAACCTCATTGAAAGCGAGCTGTTCGGCCACGAGCGTGGGGCCTTTACCGGGGCCAACGCTACGCGCAAAGGCCGGTTTGAGCTGGCCAACAGCGGCACGCTGTTTCTGGACGAAGTGGGCGAACTTTCTCTCATGACCCAGGCCAAGCTGCTGCGCGTGCTGCAGGAGCGGGCCTTTGAACGCCTGGGCGGCATGGAAACCCACTATGTGGACGTGCGCTTCATCACGGCCACCAACCGCGACCTGGAGCGCATGGTGGCGGAGGAAACCTTTCGCCGCGACCTGTTCTACCGGCTCAACGTCTTCCCCATCAATCTGCCGCCCCTGCGCCAGCGGCCGGAAGACATTTTGCCCCTGGCCAACCACTTTATCAAAAAATACGGCCACGCCAACGGCCGCGACAACGTGCGGCTCTCGCTGGCGGTTATGGACATGCTCCAGCGGTACGCATGGCCCGGCAATATCCGCGAGCTGGAAAACGTCATGGAACGTGCGGTGCTGCTGTTGGGCCGTGAGGGCCTTATTCTGCCGCAGCATTTGCCCCCGGCCCTGCACGGCGAGCACGGCGCGCCGGGCGGCAAGCTGCCGGGCGCGGCCAGGCCGGTGTTTTCCGGCAGTCTGCAGGACCAGCTCAACGAGCTGGAACGGGCCTCCATTGTGGAAGCCCTGGAGTGCAGCCAGGGGCAGATGGGGCGGGCCGCCGCCAGCCTGGGCCTGACGGAACGCATTATGGCTCTGCGCATGAAAAAATACGGAATCACCTACAAGGCATTCCGGCCCCGCAAAACCGGCGGGACACGGACCGCCGCCGAATAGAGCATTTAACACTTGAAATGCTCGCTTACGGCAGGCAAAAGCCTGCCTTCTCGCATTTCGTGGCAAGGATTTTCAAGAAAATCCTTGCAGGGCAGTTAGCTCATTTCATTCGCTAACTGCTCTAGCGGCTCGGGCGCACGCGCCCTGCCTGCTCCCAAACGGCTCCGACGCCGCAAAACCCGGCGGCGGCAAGCGTGCGGACGTGCGCCTGCCTGCCCTGCAGCGGCCGGCGGCTGCTATCGCCAACGCCGTAAGGGGAGGACGCTGCAGAACAGCGCTAGCTTCAAGGTATCGACATAAAGGTAGTTTTTTCGCTGGGCCATCTTAAATTTATGATAGAAAAAATTATCTTATTTTTATGCATGTTATATAAACATGTCACAAAAACGGCGAAAGTCCTCACATAAAAACGACAGTTTTGTATAATTGTTGTTTTTTCCGTTAACATTATAAATTTTTTACTTTTTCTGAAAAGCAGCCCCGAAGGTCTTTTTCCGACCCCAGGGGCTTCTTTATTTTTCAACATAAATGTAGAAAAATACCTGCGCCCACCCCGGACAACCTTCCTGTCCGTTTCCCGCATTTTTTTAAAATACACAGTTAAATAAATAAATTATATGTATATTGCCGCCCCTGCATCAGGCTTTGGCACAGTGCGTGCTATTCCTTCCAAGACCGCGGCAGGAAGCCCGGTCCGGGACAGGCGCCAGCCCCGTAAAGGAACAGGTTTTGAACCGGGTGCGGCGGCGGATTGCGACAGCAAAGCCATTCCCCCCCGCAAAACACCTCAGAAGGATGTCCGTATGAACGCCTCGGATACTGCATTTATTCTTATCTGCGCCTGCATGGTCATGCTCATGACCCCGGCCCTGGCCCTGTTTTACGGCGGCCTGGTCCGCTCACGCAACATTCTTTCCACGCACATGCACAGCTACGGCGCATTGGCGCTGGTTTCCGTGCTCTGGGCCTTCATCGGCTACACGCTGGCCTTCGGACCAGACGTGGGCGGCGTCATCGGCGATCTCTCCTATCTGTTCCTCAAGGGCGTGGGCGGCGAATCGGCCCCCGCAGCGGCCCAGCTGCCCCACACCCTGTTCATGGCCTTTCAGTGCATGTTCGCGGCGCTGACCGTAGCCCTCATCTCCGGCGCGTATGCTGAACGCATCCGTTTTTCGGCCATGATGCTCTTTTCCGGCCTGTGGCTTATTTTCGCTTACGCTCCCATGGCCCACTGGGTCTGGGGCGGCGGCTGGATGGGCCAGATGGGCGCCCTGGACTTTGCCGGCGGCGCGGTGGTGCACATGGCTTCCGGCGCGGCTGCCCTGGCCTGCGCCCAGGCCCTTGGGCCGCGGCTCTCCAACGGCGCTGAACCGGCCACGCCCAACAACCTGCCCCTGACCCTGCTGGGCGGCGGCCTGCTCTGGTTCGGCTGGTTCGGCTTTAACGCCGGCAGCGCCCTGGTTTCTGGCCCCCTGTCCGCCCACGCCCTGGTCACCACGCACATGGCCTCCGCCTGCGGCGTGCTGGGCTGGATGCTGGTGGAATGGGTGCGCACGGGCAAGCCCACCAGCCTGGGCGCCATCTCCGGCGCGCTGGCGGGCCTGGTAGCCATTACCCCCGGTGCGGGCTTTGTGGAAATTCTCCCGGCTATGCTCATCGGCTTTGTGGGCGGCATCGTGTGTTACGGCGGCGTGCTGCTGAAGAACAAGTTCGGCTATGACGACGCCCTCGACGTGGTGGGCATCCACGGTCTCGGCGGCACCTGGGGCGCTCTGGCCACCGGCCTCTTCGCCTGCGCCGCCGTCAATGGCGCCGACGGCCTCTTCTACGGCAACCCCAAGCAGGTCTGGATTCAGCTCGTGTCCATCGTGGGCACCTGGGTGTTCGTCTACATCATGACCCGCATCATCCTCTTCGTGGTCAACGCCACAGTGGGTCTGCGCGTGGCCCCCGAAGAAGAATTCACCGGCCTGGATCTGGGCGAACACAACGAACGCGGGTACTCCCTGTAACCCCCCTCCAGGGAAAGGAATCAGCCATGAAAAAGATGGAAATCATCATCAGGCCCAGCATGTTTGACAAAGTCAAAAACGTGCTTTCCGAAATGGGCATTCACGGCCTCAACTATGTGGAAATAAAAGGTTTTGGCCGACAGCGCGGGCACACGGAAGTGTACCGGGGCACCACGATGCAGGTGGACTGCCTGCCCAAGACCAGGCTGGAAGTGGTCCTGCCCGACGCCATGGTGGAAAACGTGCTTAATGCTGTAGTTTCCATGGCCCGCACCGGACAGGTGGGCGACGGCAAAATCTTTATCAGCGATGTGCAGGACGCCATCCGCATCCGCACCGGCGAACGCGGCGACGAGGCCCTGTAGGCATTCGACAATATCTTAACGGCAAGCGCGCGGGGCGGGCCAACCGCCCCCCCGCCAGGCGCTTTTTGCAGGATTTTTAACGCTAAGGAGACAGGATATGAGTTCCCCCCGGAAAAAGGCCATGTTCAAGGCGATAAACACCGCGCCCGTGACGCCTTGCGAAAAAAAGACGCAGAAAACGGATGAGCTTTTCGGCTGCCACGTGTTCGGCCTGAGCACCATGCGCAAGCGTCTGCCCAAGGACGTGTACCGCAAGCTGGCCAAGACCATCCGCGACGGCGAACGCCTGAACCCGGAAATCGCCGACGTGGTGGCCAATGCCATGAAAGACTGGGCCATTGAAATGGGCGCTACCCATTACACGCACTGGTTCCACCCCATGACCGGCCTCACCGCCGAAAAACACGACGCCTTCCTGTCTCCCGCCGCCGACGGCCAGGTCATCAGCGAATTTTCCGGCAAAATGCTCATCAGTGGTGAACCGGACGCCTCTTCCTTCCCTTCCGGCGGGCTGCGCTCCACTTTTGAAGCGCGCGGCTACACCGCCTGGGACCCCTCCGTGCCGGTGTTCATCATTCCCGCCTCCTACGGGGCCACCCTGCACATCCCCACCTACTTCTACTCCTATTCCGGCGAAGCCCTGGACCGCAAAATCCCCTTGCTGCGCTCCATTGCCGCCCTCTCCCGCCAGGCCCTGCGCATTCTGCGCCTGTTCGGCAACCATACGGCCAGCTATGTGCGTCCCAATGTGGGCCCCGAGCAGGAATACTTTCTGGTGGACAAAAACCTGGCCGTACTGCGCCCCGACCTGCTCCTGGCCGGCCGCACCCTTCTGGGCGCGCCCTCGCCCAAGGGGCAGGAGATGGAAGACCACTACTTCGGGGCCATTCCCGGCCGCGTCATGAGCTTTATGCAGGATGTGGAAAACGAGCTCTGGGCCCTGGGCATCCCGGCCAAGACCCGCCACAACGAAGTGGCCCCCGGCCAGTTTGAAATTGCCCCCGTGTTTGAAGAAGCCAACATCGCCTGCGACCACAACATGCTCACCATGAACATGATGCGCCACATGGCGGCCAAACACGGCTTTGTCTGCCTGCTGCACGAAAAGCCCTTTGACGGCGTCAACGGCAGCGGCAAGCACAACAACTGGTCCATCAGCGATTCTGACGGCGTCAACCTGCTCAACCCCGGCAGCACCCCGCAGGACAACGCCCAGTTCCTGGTCTTTCTGGCCGCCGTGCTGCGCGCCGTGCACAAACACAGCGTGGCCCTGCGGCTGGGCACCGTGGGCGCGGGCAACGACCACCGCCTGGGCGCCAACGAGGCCCCGCCGGCCATCCTTTCCGTCTACCTGGGCGAGCAGCTCACCGATGTGCTGGACGGCATCGTCAACGGCAAAAGCGCGGCCAGCAAAAAGAGCGGCTTCATGGAAGTGGGCGTCTCCACCCTGCCGCCCCTGCCCGTGGACCTCTCGGACCGCAACCGCACCAGCCCCTTCGCCTTTACCGGCAACAAGTTTGAATTCCGCGCCGTGGGCTCTTCCCAGTCCGTGGCTCCGGTGAACATCGCCCTCAATGCCGCCGCGGCCTGCGCCCTGGACGACATCGCCACCGAACTGGAAGCCTCCGTGGCCGGCGGCGCGGACCTGAACAGCGCCCTGCAGCAGCTCCTGCCCCGCCTGTTCAAGGAGCACATGCCCATTGTCTTCAACGGCAACGGCTACGCCGCCGCCTGGCCGGAAGAAGCGGCCCGCCGCGGCCTGCCCAACTACCACAATACCGTGGACGCCCTGGCCCACTACACCGACCCGGAGGTCATGAACGTCTTCCTGCGCCACGGCATCCTCACGGAACGCGAGATCCTCTCCCGGCAGGAAATCCTGCTGGAAAACTATAGCAAGGCCGTATGCATCGAAGGCCACCTTATGGCCGACATGCTGCGCACCTCGGTGCTGCCGCCCAGCCTTACGGCCCAGACCCGGGCCGCCGAAGCTGTGCTCAAGGCCCGCGCCGTGCTGGGCGAAGCCGGGGCGGACAGCGAAGAGGCCGCCTTTACCGAACTGCGCGGCCATATCGTGGCCCTGCAGCAAGGCGTGGCCGCCCTGGAAAAAGCCGTTGCCGTTGCCCAGGAAGCCCAGGGCGCTCTGGAGCAGGCTACGGCCGCCCGCGACACGGTGCTGCCGGCCATGAAGGCCTGCCGCGAGCACGCCGACGCCCTGGAACGTCTGGTGGACGACGAACTCTGGCAGCTGCCCAAGTACGCGGAACTGCTCTGGGCGCACTAGAGCAGCTAACCTTTGAGACTATGTATTCTCAAAGGTTACGGCACGCTCGTTCCGGCGCTTAACCGCGCAAATAAATTGCGCTTGCGCCTCCACGGCGGGCGGCTGCTTATGCAACCGCCGGGCATTTCAAAGTTGAAATGCCCTAGACCGATAATCCCGGCGCATCGCGCCGGACACTGTTGGGGGTCGGTGGTCTCATCCCGGGGGGGAAGATGGTCCCTGGCCTCCAGCCCCCGCGGCATAGTCCGCGGGGAGCCACGGGCCGCGCCGTTCGCCGCAACGGACGGCGTCGGCCGGTGGCCGTCAAAGCGGGGAGTCTGGCGGCTCCCCGCTTTTTTGCGCTCCAACGAACTTACGGCTTGCGGCAGCGCCCACCACACTGTGCAGGCCACGCCGGACGGCGTCGGCGGCTTGGCAAACCCGCAGTTCTGGAGTATCCTTCTACTCTTGTGTGGCCGCCTCGCAGAGCAAAACTTGCACGGCCGGGCCAACTACGTTATAGACCAAGAACTTTGGGGCAAAACGCCGCGCCGCCTGGGCGGCTTTTTTATACGCCAGCAAGCACAATAGTTACTCTTTTCCTTGCCCGCGCCGGTCGTTCCGGCACAACCTCCAGGGCTTCTTCATGGACAAGACTGCCGCTTCAGGGGCTGAAATGTCGCGCAACACCGCCACGGCTCCCCCCCACGCCGCGCGCCCGGATACTGGGCCGCCCCCCGCCGACCAGGGGCAACGTGCGCCGCAAGGCGGCCCCGCAACGGGCATGGGGCCGTTGCGTCCTTCAGACGTGGACTTCATGCCCGGCCTGCTGCGCAGCCTGGCTATTGTACTGCGCCTGCGGGGTCGGGTGGTTTCGCCCCAGTCCCTCATGGCCGGGCTCACGGGCAGCCGGGTCACGCCGCAGGCCTGCCTGCGGGCCGCGCGCAAGGTGGGGCTTTCAGGCCGCATCGCCTACCGCCCGCAATTGGAAAACATCCCCGGCCTGGTTCTGCCCTGCATCCTCCTGCTCACCAACGACCGCTCCTGCGTGCTTACGGCCCTGGACGGCGAGATGGCCGAGGTCATCTTTCCCGAAACGGGCGAAACCAGCCAGGTGGTGCCCCTGGAGGCCCTGCGCGAAGAGTATTCCGGCTACGCCCTGTTCGCCGCCGTAGAGGCCGCGCCCGACCACCGGGCCGACCGCCTGAGCATCTCGCACGGCAAGCGCTGGTTTTGGGACGTGCTGCGCTATTACGCGCCCATTTACCGCCATGTAGCCCTGGCCAGCGTGGTCATCAACCTCATTGCCGTGGGCAGCCCCCTGTTTGTCATGAACGTCTATGACCGGGTGGTGCCCAACAACGCCATGGAAACCCTCTGGGTTCTGGCCATAGGCATCTTCATCGTCTACCTTTTCAACTTTCTGCTCTCGGCCCTGCGCACCCATTTTGTGGACGTGGCCGGCCGCAATGCGGATATTGTGCTCTCCAGCGCGCTGGTGGAAAAAGTCCTTTCCATGCGGCTGGACGCCAAGCCCGAATCCACGGGCGCGCTGGTCAATAACCTGCGCGAATTTGAACAACTGCGTGAATTTTTCAGCTCATCCAGTCTGCTGGCCTGCATCGACCTGCCCTTTCTGGTCATCTTTCTTCTGCTCATCGCCTTCATCGGCGGGCCCCTGGTTTTCCTGCCCCTGGGGGCCATGCCCATCCTCATCGGTCTGGGGCTCACCCTGCAGCACCGCTCGCGCCGCAGCGCCGAAGCCGGTTACCGCCAGAACATGCAGAAAAACGCCCTGCTGGTGGAAATCGTCGGCGGCCTGGAAACCCTCAAGGCCTGCATGGCCGAAAGCCGGATGCAAAAACTCTGGGAATCGGTGGTGGGGCTTTCGGCCAAATCCAGCAGCGAGGCCCGCAAATACAACAACTTGGCCGTCACCCTTTCCATGCTGGTCACCCAGGTGGTCACCGTGGCCTGCATCGTCTGGGGCGTCTACCGCATCGCCGACGGGCAGATGACCATGGGCGCGCTCATCGGCGTCAACATCCTGGTGGGCCGCAGCATGGCCCCCCTGCTGCAGATGGCCTCCCTGCTCACGCGGCTCCAGAACTCCCATGTGGCCCTCAAGGCCCTGGACCTGCTCATGACCCTGCCCTCGGAAAACCAGGCGGAAAAAACCTGCATGGATTTCGGCATGCTGCGGCCTTCTTTCAGCATGGAAAACGTCTCCTTCGCCTACCCCCACCAGGAACGCCAGGCCCTCAACAATATTTCTTTGCGCATCGAGCCGGGTGAGCATGTGGGCGTCATCGGCCCCATGGGGTCGGGCAAAAGCACCCTGGGCAAGCTGCTCATCGGCCTCTACCAGCCCAAGGAGGGCGCGGTGAAGTTCGGCGATGTGGACATCCGCCAGATCCCTGGGGCCGACCTGCGTGGCCGCGTGGGCGTGCTGCCTCAGGACGTGGTGCTCTTTTACGGCAGCATCCGCGACAATATCGCCCTGGGCGACCCCACCATCAACGACCATCTGGTGCTGCGCGCCGCGGCCCTGGCCGGCGTGGCGGACTTTTTGCGCAACAATCCCGCCGGGTTCGCCGCACAGGTGGGCGAACAGGGCAGGGCCCTTTCCGGCGGACAGCGCCAGGCCGTGGCCCTGGCTCGTGCCTTGGTGCGCGATCCCGAAGTGCTCATCCTGGACGAACCCACCAGCAATATGGACACGGATTCCGAACTTCTGCTGCAAAAACGTCTTCAGGCTGCCATGGGCGGCCGCACCGTGGTGCTCATCACGCACCGCCTCTCCATGCTGCGCATTGTGGACAGGCTTATTGTCATGGAAGACGGACAAATCAAACTGGATGGCCCGCGCGACAAGGTGCTCCAGCGCCTGCGCGAACGCTCCCGGCAGACCGTGGCCACCGTCAACCGCGCACAGCAAGCCGCGGCGGAGCACGCCTGATGCGCCCGCCCGCAGACGCCAACACCACAGGCATGAGCCCTGCAGACGTCAACCCCGCCGACGCGCGCGCCCGGCCCGCAGGCCTTGCCGAGGCCGCCCCGCGCCCGCAGGAAGCCCCCGCGCACGAAAGGCCCGCCCCCGGCCCCACAATGCCCCCACCCCTGCAAAGCGGCCCCGCGCCCGACGCCTTTCGCGTACCCCTGCGCGAAGGCGAGGCCTGCCCCTGGGGCGAACTTGGCCTGCCCTTTCTGCCGCAGCCCCCTGGCGCAGAGGCCGGCCCCCTGCCCGCCATGCCCGGCGCCCCGCCCCCAAGCGAAGGCCAGCCTGCAGCGCCCCGGCCGGACGGCGGCTTGCCCCTCTCTCTGC
Source organism: Desulfovibrio legallii (assembly GCF_004309735.1). Taxonomy (NCBI): domain Bacteria; kingdom Pseudomonadati; phylum Thermodesulfobacteriota; class Desulfovibrionia; order Desulfovibrionales; family Desulfovibrionaceae; genus Desulfovibrio; species Desulfovibrio legallii. Next base: position 15,800 of record NZ_SIXC01000005.1, on the reverse strand, counting down.
TGGGGCCAGGCCTGCCCGAAAACCCGGTCACGCCGCAGGAACCCTCTCCCGAAGCCCAGGGGGCCAAAGCCTTTTTCCGGGAACTCCTGCTGGGCGGCGACCAGGAACAAAAACCCGATAAAACTCTGCGCCAGAGCCTGGCCGAAACCGTGGCCCAGATTGCCGGGCACGGCCAGAACCCTGCGGCGGCCGCCGGACCTGCAGGCGCGCCCCCCCTGCCGCCGCAGCCCAATCCCGGCCTGTTTGCGGCCATGGACGCGCCCCTGCGCGGGCTTACCCCCGACGACATCCAGTTTGCCAATGAAGTGGACGCCGCCCTGGCCCGCCGTCCGCGCTTCGGGGCCCGCGCCCTTTCCGTGTGCGTGGCGGGCATGCTGTTCTGCCTGCTGCTCTGGGCGGCTTTTGCCAATGTGGACGAGGTGACCCACGCCGAAGGTTCGGTGGTGGGTTCTCAGCGCACTCAGACCATCCAGAACCTGGAAGGCGGCATTTTGCGCGCGGTGCTGGTGCACGAAGGACAGATTGTGGAAAAAGGCGAGGTGCTGGCCCAGCTGGACAATGAAATGGCCGAAAGCGCCTACCGTGACGCCGTGAATAAGGCCATGGAAAACAGCCTGGCCATTTTGCGCCTGGAAGCCGAGCTCAAAGACCAGGAACCCGCCTTTCCCGAAGATCTGGACGCCTGGGCCGCCCAGCTGGTGGGGCGTCAGGTGGATGGCGACGTGCTGGCCCGCGCCCGGCAGATTGTGCGCGACCAGACCAATGCCTGGCACAGCCGGCAGGATCAGCTCCACGCGGAAATTGAAGTGCTGCGCTCCCAATATGTGCAGCGCACCCACGACGTGGAGGAGCAGAGCGCCCGCAAGCTGCAACTGGACCGCAGCCTGGCCCTGGCGATGGAACAGCGCGACACGGCCTATGCCCTGGTGCAGCGCCACAACTTTTCCAAAATGGAATACCTGGGCCTGCAGCAGCGCGTGGTGGAGCTGCAGGGGCAGATCGACGCCCTGGCCGCCAGCCTCCCCAAAGCCCAGGCCGCAGCGGAAGAATCCAAACAGCGCATCGCCTCCCGCCGGGCCGAACAGGCCGCCGCCGTTACGGACGAAATAAACAAGCGCCGTCAGGATCTCAACTCCCTGCGTGAAAGTCTTTCCGCCGGGCGCGACAGAGTGACCCGCACCGAACTGCGCGCCCCGGTGCGCAGCACGGTCAAACAGATCTACATCACCACCGTAGGCGGCGTGGTCAAGCCGGGCGAACCCATCATGGACCTGGTGCCCCTGGACGACACACTGCTGGTGGAAGCCCGCGTCAGGCCGCAGGACGTGGCCTTTCTGCGGCCCGGTCAGGAAGTGATGGTCAAGGTTTCCGCCTACGATTTTTCCATCTACGGCGGCCTGGAAGGCAAGCTGGAATCCATCAGCGCCGACACCATCGAGGACAAAAGGGGCGACCACTTCTATCTGGTCAAGGTGCGCACCCGCAAAAACGCCATTGCCTACCATAACCAGCTGTTGCCCATCATCCCCGGCATGGTGGTGACCGCGGATATCCTCATCGGCAAAAAAACCGTGTTGGACTATCTGCTCAAGCCCATTCTCAAGGCCAAACAAAACGCCTTGCGGGAACGTTGAGAGGTGCGGAACATGTCCACGCAGGAAAATCCCGACCAGAAATCCCGCCGACACAACCGCCGCGCCGGTCTGGCCATGCTGGGTCTGTTTGCCCTGGCCGTGGTCTGCATTGCCGTCAGCGCCAACTGGTATCTGCGCAACGCCCGCCAGCGCCAATGGCATGAAACGGCCCAGAGCCTCAGCGTGCAGACCGCCAACCAAGTAGCGCTGCTCACGGTCTGGTCCGGCAGCCTCACAGATCAGGTCCGCACCTTTGTCGGCCAGGACTGGCTACGCCTGTTTGCCGCAGAGGCGGCCAACACGGGCCAGCCCGCCGCCGCCGTTCTGGAGCTGGCGGCCACGCTGGAGGCCGAGCCCATGTCCCTGACGGCCCCCCTGCAGGATACCGCCGCGCCCCTGGCGGCCCTGGCCCCGCGCCTGCCTGCGACGTTGCGGCAATTGCGTGATTTTAAAGAAAAGAATAGTTTTCTCCGGGTTTCGTTGCTCAATGCCACAGGCGAAATTTTCTTGTCCGCGGGCAAGCCACCCCAATTGGACGAGGCCCAGCGCACGAGCGCGCTTAAAGCCTTCAGCGACAAACAGCCCGTTTTTCTGCCCGCACGCCGTGAAGACGGCCTGCTGGTCATGGACATGGCCTACCCCGTGTTCACCCCCCTCTACATGGACGCTTCCGGCGTCGGCGTGCCCGCCGTGCTGCTGCTCAGCGCCAACGTATCGCCCGTGGTCAAGGCCGTTTCCCATACTGGCGAATCGGCCATCCTGCAGGCCCTCGGCAACAGCCTGCAACGCCTGGACCCCCAAACCGGCCCCCACAACCTGCCCGGCTGGCAGCTGGAAAACGGCCGCCTGCCCCCGGCCATGCGCGAAGACAACGCCCTGCCCGAACACTGGCGGCAGAGCTACTGTCTGGCAGAACCCGTACCCGGCCTGCCCTGGCTGGTGGCCCAGGGCGTGCCCGCTCCGGAGTTGGAGGCCCAGTACGCGCATATCCGTAAAAACGCCCTGCTGGCCTCCCTGGTGTTCACGGCCCTGGCAGGCATCATGCTGGCTGCCCTCTGGTGGTGGTTGGTAGGCCGCAACGAACGCGCCGTGGCCGACCAGCTGCGCCGCCTCTACCGCGTGGTCAACCAGCAGAAACAGATTATGGACGGCGTCAATTCCGCCCTTTCCGCCGGTATTGTGCTCAACGACTTTAACGGCCGCCTCTTCTACGCCAACCAAGGCTTTGCCCGCATGACAGGTCTGCCCGCCGAACAGCTGCCCGGCATGGCCCACACCGACCTGGGTCCGGACCTGGCCCGCAGCCTGGTCACCCACACCCTGGCCGTCTACCAGACGCAAAGCCTTTCCAGCTTTACCGAAACCCTGCCTATCCGGGGGCAGACCCGCTACTTTTTGACCTCCTGCACGCCTTTCCGCGACGAACAGAGCCGCATCACCGGCGTGGTTTCCGTCTACAGCGACATGACCGAGCTGGCCCTGGCCCAGCAACGCGCCCAGCTTATGGTCACGCAGGCCGTCAACGCCTTTGTGCGCGCCATCGAGGCCGTGGACGCCTACCTGCGCGGACATTCCGACTTCACCGCCCAGCTGGCCGTCCTCCTGGCTCGCCAGCTGGGCCGCGACGACCCGGAAACCCTGGCCACCCTGCGCACCGCCGCCAAGCTCTCCCAACTGGGCATGATCCAGCTGCCCAAAGAGCTGCTTACCAAGTCCGGCAGCCTCACCCCCGACGAACGAGCCCAGCTGGAACGCCACGTGGACTACGCCCGCGAAGCCCTGGCCGGCATTGACTTTGGCCTGCCCGTGCTGGAAGCCATGACCCAGATGCACGAACGCCTGGACGGCTCCGGCTATCCCGACCACCTCCAGGGCGAGAACATCTGCCCCAACGCCCGCATCCTGGCCGTGGCCAATACCTTCTGCGCCCTGGTCCGTCCCCGCTCCTACCGCACCGCCTTGCCCGTGGACGCGGCCCTCAAGCTGCTCAAAACCACGCCGCCCAGCTACGACCCACAGGTGATCGCCGCCCTCCAGACCATTCTTGGCACGGACGAAGGCAAAACCTTTTTCACACGCCTCCAGAACGGACAGGAAGCCTAGCTGTCAGGGGCAGGGCGTTTGCACAAAAGCTCCCTGACCCCAGGCGCCCGCATCCTTCAAAAATCTTCCCCAGGAAGGCAAACGGCCTGCCCCGAACGGGCAGGCCGTTTGCCTGACGGGCTGCCGTGCCGCCTGTCGCGCCGCAGGCCTTACAGGCACACATCCCCCCTTCTGCCGGGTTTTGCCGCCCCGGACACCCACGCCAATTAAAACTTTAACTGCATAAAATTATTTTATTAATTATTTTTATATAAAAATATTGCAATTATAAATATAGTATTATATATTTGTGCCCATTACCGCAACACTACCGGAGAATGCCATGCTCAGAGGGTTCCTTCTTCTTTGTTTGCTTCTTGCGCCGGTTTCACCCTGTTTTGCCGATGCTATAGACGAGCTCAATGCGGCGGTAAAAGCGCTGGAAAGAGGCCAGCCCGAAAGGGCCAGAGACCTGGTCAAAGCCGTCATCAACGACGTGCATACCAGCAACGAATACAAGGCCATGGCCTATTACCTCTACAGCCTCGCCGAGAAGAATCCGCAGGAAGCCATCACCTATTGCGCCAAAGCCGCCGAACTGGCTCCCGACAACGGCCGCTATCACGAAAAACTCGGCATCCTCTACTTCCAGGCGCAGCAGTATGAAAACGCCGTCAAATCCCTGGACAAAGCCATTGCCGTAACGCCCATCAATGCCGGGGCCTACAGCCTGCGTGGTTTGGCCTACCGAGAATCGGGCCAGATGGAAAAGGCCCTGGCAGACATGGATAAAGCCATATCCCTGGACCCCTCCGTTCCTGTATTTTATGCCCGACGCGGGGCCGCACGCTTCCTGGCGCACCAGCCTGACGGGGCCTTTGAAGATTTGTCCAAAGCCGTGCAGAGCGAGGCTCTGCCCCGGGAAACACGCGCCAATTGTTATTTTTACCTGGCTAAAATCCACATGGAAAGGCGGCAGTACGACAAGGCGAAAGAATTGCTGGCCGCTTCGCTGCGGCATCTCGCCCAGGCAGACAAAAAACGTGAAGCAAATCTGTTGCTGGATCAAATCAAGGCTTCAGAAAAATGGAGCTGATTTCAGCCCGTTGAAGTAGTTCCCAGTAGACCTGTCTTTTTCGCTGCAAAGTTGGCAGTCCAGCTCAGAAACTTCTGATACCGCCGCAAGGGGAAGTGCGCCGATGAAAACGCCTGTGGAACGCAAGTTTTTTAAAATCAGTCAGTTTTTTTTCTTTGTTGTTACTTCAATAAGTCTTGTCACCGCCTTTGGGCTTGGCCTTTACGGCCTGTACCTGCACAATGCCAGCCCGCAAGAAAGGTTTACGCAGCCCACGCCTTCCTATGAACGACTCAAGCGCGAAAGGGCCCAGGCCAAGGCCGCTGTGGAGCAGGCAAAGGCCCAACAGCAGGCTCCCGCCACCCCTCAGGGGGACAAGACCCCGCCCGCCAATCCTGAAGCTATTCCCGCAGAATACCTGGACGTCCTGAACAGCATTGAAAAATCCATCGTCAGCTTTGCCAACAAGGCGCAGCAGCTCTCTCCCGGCAACAAACTTCGCTTTCGCATTTATAAAGCCGCCACGCAGTACACCGCACATTTCAGCGTCAGCAGTCTGCTGGCGCAGCTTGACGTGGAGGCCAAGGCCCTTGAAGCCGATGCGGATCGCATCCGGGCCTTGCCGCAGACCGCCCCGGACTACATCACCTGGGCGCTTTTTCTGGACGATTATTTTGCACAGATTGACAGCAGTATTGCCGCGCAGCGCAGGAGCATCGCCCAGGAAAGGGAACAGGTCATGCTCAAAAAAGCGCAGTCCGGCGTGGTCTTTTACACGGCAGCGATCGCATTGGGCGTTTTTATCTTTTTCACCATGTTTCTTGTGGTCCTGAGCATGGAAAAAAATACCTATGTGCTGCGCTGCATCCAGGAAAACCTTGAAAAACACCCAGACGCCGACAACACTGCCGACGCTTAGGGCCTTGCAGCGTTGTCCTGCCCTAGAGCATTTAACACTTGAAATGCTCGCTTACGGCAGGCAAAAGCCTGCCTTCTCGCATTTTGTGGCAAGGATTTTCAAGAAAATCCTTGCAGAGCAGTTAGCTCATTTCATTCGCTAACTGCCCTAGCGGCTCTGCGTAAGCAGACGCCCGCCCCGGAGCCGCAAGCGCAGCCTGACCCGCGTTTTTGCGGCCGCAGCGCTTTCCCCGCGCGCAACGCAGATTGCCTTTGAGAAGGCATTCTTCTCAAAGGCAATCTGCGTTCCAGCCCCCAACAGCGCTGGTTTGGGGTCCGCAATATTGTTGGCTGCGCAAAATTCTTATGTGCGGCGAGCTATTTTTCCAGCCAGGCGTTCAAGCGGGCTTCCAGGGCCCCCTCGCTCACGCGGGGCGCGGCGTAGAAGCCCGCGGCCTCGCGCTGGCGGGCGGCCTCGGCCAGAATAATGGCGGCGGCCACGGAGACGTTGAAGCTCTGGATCATGCCGTACATGGGGATGTAGAGCGACCCGTGGGCCTGGCGCAGCAGGTCCGGGGCCACGCCGCTGTGCTCGTTGCCCATGATGACGGCCGTGGGCTGGGTGAAGTCCCACTGGCGCAGAGGGCGGGCCCCAGGCTCGCAGGAGGTGGCCAGAATCTGCATGCCCTGGGCGCTGAGGCCGTTGAAGAGATCTGCAGCATTTTTGTGGCGGGAACTTTCTACCCATTTGCGGGCTGAGGCCGAGGTTTTGCGCCCCAGTACAGGAAAAGGGGTATCCGTATAGTAGAGGTGCACGCGGCTGACCCCAAAGGCGTCGCAGGAACGGTAGATGGCCGAAACATTGTGCGGGTCGTGAATATTGGCCAGCACCAGGGTAAGATCGTCCTGCCGGTGGGCCAGCACCTGGAGCAACCGTGCCCTGCGGCGTTCTGTGGGGAGTTTGGGCATTACGACAATCTGCCTTTAAAATCTTCGTAGCCGAACTGGCGCAGCAGACGAAAGCCCTGGCCGCCCGCGGCATCAGCTTCGCAAATACCGATGGAGGGCAGGCGCAGGCCGTTGAAGGTGGTGGTTTTGACCATGCTGTAGATGGCCATATCCTCAAAGGCCAGGCGTTGGCCGGGCAGCAAGGGCGCGCTGAAGGAGTATTCCCCGGCCACGTCCCCGGCCAGGCAGGATTTGCCCGCCAGGCGGCAGGTCCAGGCCTGTTTTCCGGGCAGGCCCGCGCGGGAGGGCAAACCGTCTTCGGCCAGAAAAAGCACATTGGGCCGGTAGGGCATTTCCAGCACGTCGGGCATGTGGCAAGGCACGCCCAGATCCAGGATGGCCACGGGCATGTCGGCCTGCACCACGTCCAGCACGGTGGCTGTAAGCCAGCCCGCGTTCAGGGCCACGGCTTCGCCCGGCTCCAGATAGATTTGCGCCTGGTAACGGTCCCGCCAGTCCGTAAGCAGGCGGCAGAGCAGGTCCAGGTCGTAGTCCGGCCGGGTGATGTGGTGCCCGCCGCCCATGTTGATCCAGCGGCACTGGGACAGCCAGGGGCCGAATTTTTCCTCCACGGCGGCCAAGGTGCGCTGCAGGGCGTCGGCGTTCTGCTCGCAAAGGGTATGGAAATGCAGGCCGGAGATGCCCTCCAGAGCCGTGGGGTCAAAATCTTTGCGCCGGATGCCCAGGCGCGACCCCGGCGCGCAGGGGTCGTAGATGGCCGCCGCGCCCTCGGAATGCTCCGGATTGATCCTCAGCCCGCACTGGATACGCCGGTCCGGACAGCGGCTCTGATTGTGCATGGCAATGGCGGGGCGAAACTGCCGCCACTGAGCCGTGGAATTGAACACCAGGTGGTCTGTGAGGGGGAGCAGCTCGGCCATTTCGCGCGCGTTCCAGGCGGCGGCAAAGGCGTGCACCTCCCCGCCAAACGCCTCCCGCGCCAGGCGGGCCTCGTCCACAGAGCTGGCGCAGGCTCCCCACAGGGGGCCCGTACCTTTAAATCGCGACAGCAACGGAAAGGTGGCCCAGGCCGCAAAGCCCTTGAGCGCCAGCAGGATTCTGGCTCCGGTGCGTTGCTGCACCTGGTCCAGCACGGCGACGTTGGCGCGCAGGCGGTCCGCGTCCAGCACAAAGCAGGGTGTGGGCACGCGCCCGGCGTCAAACAGGATTTCAGGGCAAAGGAACATGGGCATCCTTGACGCTGACGGGCTCAGCAGTCCTTGGCCACCATGCGCAGCAGGCGCAGCAGCTGGTTGGTGAAGCCGGCCTCATTATCGTACCAGAGCAGCAGCTTGACCATGGTCTGGTCCAGCACCTGGGTGGAGAGGGCGTCCAGCACGCCGCCACAGGTACTGCCCTTGTAGTCGATGGAAACCAGCGGCTCGTCGGAATAGCCGAAATGCGCGCCCAAGGGCCCGGCGCTGGCGGCCTTGAAGGCGGCATTGACGGCGGCCGCGTCGCAGGGGCGCTCCACCTCGCAGGTCAGGTCCACCAGAGAGCAGTCAAAGGTGGGCACGCGCACGGACATGCCGTTGAGCTTGCCCGCCAGTTCCGGCAGCACCTGCCCCACGGCCTTGGCCGCGCCCGTGCTGGAAGGCACCATGGAAACCGCCGCCGCGCGGCCGCGACGCCAGTCTTTGTGGGAGCCGTCCAGAATGCGCTGGCTCATGGTGTAGGAGTGGATGGTGGTCATGAGCCCGTGGCGGATGCCGCAGAGCTCGTGCAGCACCTTGGCCGCCGGGGCCAGACAGTTGGTGGTGCAAGAGGCGGCAGAGATGACCTTGTGCTTGCCGCCGTCGTAGATATCGTGGTTCACGCCCATGACGATCATGGCGTCCACATCCTTGCCGGGCGCGGAAATGACCACCTTTTTGGCCCCGCGATCCAGGTGTCTGCTCAGGCCTTCACGGTCCTTGATAGTGCCCGTAGTCTCTACGGCCAGGCTCACGCCCAGGCGGTCCCATTCCCATTCACCGGCCTTGCAGCGGGTAACGGCAATATGCCGGCCGTTGACGATGATGCCGTCCGCATCGTGATCCACACTGCCGGCAAACGTGCCGTAGGTGGAGTCATATTTGAAGAGATAGGCCAGAGCCGCGTTGTCGGCGCGGGCATTGATGGCGGCAATGGTCATGTCCTGTTCGTCGGCCATGAGCCGCAGCAGATACCGGCCGATGCGGCCGAAGCCGTTCAGTCCCAGTTTGACGGGCATGGGGCGCTCCTTAATGCGTGAAGATGTTGCTATATACCGGGGTCTGGCCGAAAAGGCCCTGGCCGGGGCAAAACGCCCCGCGCCCTAGGCCTTGCCGGACGACCCCATGACGTTGCGGATTTTGTGGGCCACCATGTTCTGCACAGCGTCGCGGGCCGGCTTGAGGTAGCCTCTGGGATCGAACTGCTCCGGGTGCTCCGTAAGAAACTGACGGATGGAGGCGGTGAGGGCCAGACGGATATCCGTATCCACGTTGATCTTGCACACGCCCATGCCCGCAGCCTTGCGCAGCATATCTTCGGGCACGCCCTTGGCGCCGCCCACCTGGCCGCCGTACTTGTTGCAAAGGGCCACAAACTCCTGCGGCACGCTGGAAGCCCCGTGCAGCACCAGGGGGTAGCCGGGCAGCTTATTGCTGATGGTCTGCAGGCGCTCAAAGTCCAGCCTGGCTTCGCCCTTGAATTTGTAAGCGCCGTGGCTGGTGCCGATGGCTACGGCCAGGGAGTCGCAGCCCGTGCGGCGCACAAAGTCCACGGCCTCGTCCGGGTCGGTGTAGACGTGCTCGGCCGAAGAAACGTGCTCTTCAATGCCGGCCAGCTTGCCCAGCTCGGCTTCCACCCACACGCCGCGGGGGTGGGCGTAGTCCACCACCTGTTTGGTGATGGCGATATTTTCCTCATAGGGCAGGTGAGAGCCGTCGATCATGACGGAGGTAAAGCCGCCGTCAATGCAGTCCCGGCACATTTCAAAGCTGGGGCCGTGGTCCAGGTGCACCACCACGGGAATGGAGGGGTCTTCCTGCAGGGCGGCCTCTACCAGCTTCATGATGTAGACCTGGCCCGCATACTTGCGCGCACCTGCAGAAACCTGCAGAATAACAGGCGATTTTTCCGAAGCGGCCGCCCCCATGATGCCCTGGATGATTTCCATGTTATTGACGTTAAACGCGCCGACGGCGTAGCCGCCGGCATAGGCTGCGGCAAACATCTCTTTGGGACTGGTAAGGGGCATGACTTCCTCCGGGGGTTACTGGCGATGCGGGGCGGGAATATACCTTCACAGCCCGTGCGGGGCAAGATCTTCCATACACCAAATCCGCGCAAAGGGGAATGGCCCGCGCCCCGTGCGGCAAAAAGGGCGCGTGAACACGGCGGGCTTTTCGCCCGGTTCGCGGCAGCAACAAGAGTATGCGGGCGGGGACAGGTCGGTTAGCCGCCGGGGCCCGCCAAAACAGGCAAAAAGTCCTTATCGCGCGTCCAGATTCATGCTTTCCAGGGCCTGCAGGCCCTGGCGGTCCGTAAACTCGAAGCAGAGCGGCGTCAGGGTGATGTAGCCCTGGCTGAGCAGGTCTTTGTCCGACTGCGGTTCGATGGTTTCGGGCGGGATTTCGCCTTCCAGCCACCAATAGGGCGCGCCGCGCGGGTCTTTGCGCTCCAGGTAGGTGTTTTTCCACACTGCACTGGTCTGCACGCAGACGCGCAGGCCCAGGGCCGCATCCAGCGGACGGGCGGGATAATTGACGTTGAGCACCCGGCGATGGCCCAGACGAGCCCAGTCCACCCGCTCGGCCAGGGCCACGGCGTGCCGGGCCTGGGGCAGGGGGTCCACGGTGGGGCCGCCGTTGAGGTCGTGAGAAACGGCCATACTGGGCAGATCTTCGTGGGCGGCCTCGGTGGCTGCGCCCACAGTGCCGGAATAGAGAATGTCCGGCCCCACGTTGGGCCCGGCATTGATGCCGGAGATGACCATATCCGGCCGTTCCGGCAGCAGACGGCCCAAGGCCAGCTTCACGCAGTCCGTGGGCGTGCCGAAAATCCCCGTGCCCGTAAAGTCCGGCTCCACAATATCCATAGAGCGCACGGGCTCGAAAACGGTCAGGGAGTGCCCCACGCCCGACTGCTGGCGCATGGGCGCCACCACCCACACCGTGTGGCCGGCCTCGCGCAGGGCCGCGTACAGGGCGCGCAGGCCGGGCGCGCGGATGCCGTCGTCGTTGGTGAGCAGAACCTTCATTTGACAATACCTCGCAAACAAGGGAAATTTGGGTCAGTAGCGCGCCGACATCCGGCCGCGTTCAGGGAAGATATATGGAAAAAGGCTGCTACGTCAAAGACATTACCCCCCCCGGCGAGGCGCGAGGACTGTTTGCCGTGAGTCAGGCCGTGCAGGGGCAGTCCCGCAACGGCCCCTATTGGCGGCTGACCCTGGCCGACGCCAGCGGCGCGCTGGAGGCCAAGATCTGGCACCCCCTCAGCGCGGCCTTTAACGCCATCCCCGTGGGCACGCTGGTCTGGGCCGAAGGCCGTGCCGGCCTTTATCGCGACCAGGTGCAGCTTTCTGTGGAGCAGCTGCGCCTGCTCACGCCTGAAGAATGCGCCGCAGTGGACCAGGCCGCCCTGCTGCCCGCCAGCCCCTATCCGCTGGACGACATGCTGGACCAGCTCACCAACCTCTGCAAGGCGGAGTTTGTGTACCCGGCGTGGCGCAAGCTGGCGCTGGGCTTTCTGCACCATGCGGATCTGCGCGCCCGCTTCCGCGTCTGCCCGGCAGCCAAAAGCGTGCACCACGCCTATGTGGGCGGCCTGCTGGAACACACCCTGGGGGTCTTCACCCTCTGCCGCCGCATTGCCGACCAGTATCCCGAACTGGACCGCCAGACCCTGCTGGCCGGCGCGCTGTTTCACGATGTGGGCAAAATCCGGGAATTTTCCGGCGGCGTGGCCAACGACTACACCACCGAGGGCCGGCTTCTGGGGCACCTTATGCTGGGGCTGGAGATGCTCTCCCCCCTGCTGGCCAAATCCGGCCTGGACGCGGCCCTGCAGGAGCATTTCAAGCACCTTGTCCTGAGCCATCACGGCACGCTGGAATTCGGCGCCGTGCGCCTGCCGCAGACGCCCGAAGCCCTGGCTCTGCACTATGCGGACAACCTGGACGCCAAAATGGCCCAGTGCCGGGGGCTTTTTGCCCAACTGGGCGAAACCGGGCAGGACTGGACCCCCTGGCAGGCCACATTGAGCCGCCCCCTCTATCGGGCCGCGCACACGCCGCAGCCCGCCGCCAAAAAAACGACGCCCCCCAGGACGGCTCCCCAGAAGGTGGTGAAAGAAGAATGTTTATCTCTTTTGAAGGCATAGAGGGCGCCGGCAAATCCACAGTCATGGAGGCGCTGGCCGCCTACCTGGCGGACCACGGGCTGGACCCCGTGCTCACCCGTGAACCGGGGGGCTGCAACTTGGGCCGCAGTCTGCGTTCCATTTTGCTGGATGGCCGCACGCGCGGGCTTTCCAGCCGGGCGGAGCTCTTTCTTTTTCTGGCCGACCGGGCCCAGCACGTGGCCGAAATCGTCCGCCCCGCCCTGGAGGCCGGGCAAATTGTGCTCTGCGACCGCTACACCGATTCCACCCTGGCCTACCAGGGCTACGGGCGCGGTCTGGATACGGAATATCTGCGCCGCCTTAACGATGCGGCCACAGGCGGCCTTGCGCCGGACCTGACCCTGCTGCTGGATCTGCCCGTACGCTGCGGCCTGGGCCGCGCCGGTGAGCGCAACCGGATCAAAGGGCTGGTTGTTTCCGAAGGACGCTTCGACAGCGAAAGCCTGGACTTTCACGAACGCGTACGCACGGGCTACCGCGCCCTGGCCGAAGAGGAACCAGAACGCTTTGCCATTATTGACGCGGCCCAGCCGCCCGAAGATGTGGCCCTGCAGTGCCGTTCGGCCCTGGAAACGCATCTGGGCAGGCGCGGCAGGGGGCTGGACTAGCGCGAGCGCGGACTTGTGCGGCTTTGCGCTAGAGCAGTTTACGAATGAAATGAGTTAATTGCTCTGCAAGGATTTTCTTGAAAATCCTTGCCACGAAATGCGAGAAGGCAGGCTTTTGCCTGCCGTAAGCGAGCATTTCAAGTGTTAAACACTCTAAGGGAGCCTTTTGAGCAAGGGGCCCTGCCCCCATGCTCCCCCTCCCAAGACTTTTACGTTGGCTGCAAACGGCTGCGCGTCCGGCTTTACAGGGGTGCTCCACGCGGGAGCCGCTCCCGAAATCTACACAGGCGGTGTCCTATGAACGAATACTATGTACTGGAACCGGAAGGCGCGGGCGTGCGCTTCGCGCCCCTGCCCGAAGGGGGCCCGCACGTTGCGGACCATGGCGCGCCGCCCGAAGGCTATACCCTGACGACCCGGCTGGGCGATCCCGACCTGTTACACTGCGCGGTCTACCGCAGGACCGACGGCCCCGGCGGGCTGTTTGTGCTCCACGATGGGGATGGCCGCCTTTGCGCCGCCCTGGCGGAAAGCAATCTGGCCTACGGGCTCGGCCTGGCGCACATGGGGCGCCTGGTGGCCGATGCCCGCTACGGGGCCGACATTTTTGAGGATCTGGACGACCATGACTGAATCCGCGCTACAGGCGTCCGCCCCCTTGCAGGCTGTGCAACGGCTGGGGGTCGTGTTTTTTCCGGCCTTTGACTGGGCCATAGCGCCCACCCATCCCGAACGGGAAGAGCGCCTGCTCTACACCCGAGACCAGCTGCTGGAAGAAGGCCTGTTCGACATTCCCGGCATTACCGAATACCGGCCGGACTTTGCCACGCGGGAGCAGCTCGCCCGCGTGCATTTTTGCCTGCCCTCGGTGGGCGCGGTGAGCACCGACTCGCACCTGGCCTCGGCGGGCGGCGCCATCCGCGCCGCGCGTCTGGTGCTGGAAGGCCATGAAGACCGCGCCTTTGCCCTGGTGCGGCCTCCGGGGCACCACGCCATGCGCGTGGTGCACGGCAACCGCGGCTTCTGCAATATCAACAATGAAGCCGTCATGGTGGAATACATCCGCGACCACTATCCCCGCCCCGACGGCCGCCCCCTGCGTATAGCCATTGTGGATACGGACGTGCACCACGGCGACGGCTCCCAGGACATTTTCTGGAACGACCCGCACACCCTGTTCATCTCGCTACACCAGGACGGCCGCACCCTCTATCCCGGCACTGGCTTTCCGCGTGAATGCGGCGGCCCCGGCGCACTGGGCCGCACCATCAACATCCCCCTGCCGCCGGAAACCTCCGACGAAGGCTACCTCTACGCCATCACCCACGCTGTGCTGCCCATGCTGGAAGATTTCCAGCCCGACCTGATCATCAATTCCGCCGGGCAGGACAACCACTTTACCGACCCCCTGGCCAACATGAAACTCTCGGCCCAGGGCTACGCCGCCCTCAACGCGGCCCTCAAGCCGCACATCGCCGTACTGGAGGGCGGGTACGCCATCCGCGGAGCCCTGCCCTACGTCAACCTGGGCATCTGCCTGGCCCTGGCCGGCCTGCCCGCCACCGACATCCGCGAACCGGGCTGGACGCCGGAAGCCACCCGCCAGCGCCCGGAAGTGGGCGAATACATCGCCCGGCTCTGCGAGCAGGTGCGGGACGTCTACTTCCACCCGCCCAAGCAGCCCACGGAAGGCCAGGCCCAAGACGGCTGGTGGACGCGCGCCAAACACATTTTTTATGATACGGATATGCTGCGCGAACAACAGCGGGAAAGCTGGCGGCTCTGCCCGGACTGTTCCGGTCTGGGCCGCTGGGAAACCAGTTCGGAGCGGGTGGCCCGCTCCCTTTGCCTGCTCGCGCCGCGCCACGCCTGCCCCCACTGCCGCACCCTGGGCCGGGAGCTGGCGGACAAGGCCCGCAAAAGCGGCCGCTATGCCCACGTCCTGCTGCTGGAGGGCGACAGCCCCCACGGCGCAACGGAATTCGGCGTCTGAGCCTACAAACGCCCCTTTTGGATTGCCTATGGCCCGTCCCTGTCACTGTCGCCGCGTCAGCGGCCTGCCCAAAGCCCGCTATTTCAAACCGCGCGGCGTGCCCATGACCGAACTGGAAGAGGCCGTGCTTACCCTGGACGGCCTGGAGGCCTTACGCCTGGCCGATCAGGAAGGTCTGAACATGGACGCCGCCGCCGCGCGCATGGGCGTTTCGCGCCACACCTTTGGCCGCCTGCTGCGCCGGGCGCGGCAGTGCGTGGCCGGCGCGCTGGTGCACAGCCAGGCCCTGCGCATTGAAGGCGGCGTCTGTGCCGTGGGCGGCGCTGAGGAAGAAGAAGCCACGCCCCCGACGGACGGATTGCTGGCGGCCGTGCCCTCTCAAGCCCCCGGCGGGCTGGCCGCCGCCCCGGAGCCCCATTTCGGGCGCTGCACCACCTTCACTCTGGCGCGCGTGCACAACGGCGTGGTGGGCGAAGTGCGCGTGCGCGCGGGGCTGCACCACGAACAGGGCGACTGCGCCGCCGTGGTACAGGCTTTGCGGGATATGGGCGTGGGGGCAGTGCTGGCCGGCGGCCTGGGCCTGCGGCCCCTACGCGAACTGCAGACCGCGGGCATGGCCGTATACCACCACGCGGGGCTGCCCAGCGTGGCGGACTGCCTGAAGGCCTTTGCGGCCGGCGAGCTGGCGCTCTTTGGCGAAGGACAAATCTGCCAGGCCGGCAAACTTTAGGGCAGTTAGCGAATGAAATGAGCTAACTGCTCTGCAAGGATTTTCTTAAAAATCCTTGCCACGAAATGCGAGAAGGCAGGCTTTTGCCTGCCGTAAGCGAGCATTTCAAGTGTTAAATGCTCTAAGACGGCTTACGGGTAAGGACAGCCGGTCAGTGCGCGGGCAGCGCACAACCGCAACGAGTACCGCGCGCAACCGCAACGAGAACAGCGCGCAAAAACAAACGCCCCTCGCGCTGTTGAGCGGCGAGGGGCGTTTGTGAGCAATCTTTGGCGACGGCCTACTTTCCCACATGACGTTATGCAGTATCATCGGCGATGGAGAGCTTAACTACCGAGTTCGGAATGGGTTCGGGTGTACCCTCTCCTCCATGGTCACCAAAGAAATTTGTCAAAAATATAAT